>JAIYBI010000485.1 GCA_027488595.1 Opitutaceae bacterium
GTCGCCGTCCTTCACATTTGCAACGGACTGATTGATCGGGCCCAGCAATCCGATCACCGAAACCACCGCAATCGCAAAGATTCCTACCGCAACCACCACCTCAACCAACGAGAAAGCGGAGCGCGAGGAGGAGCGAGTATGACGAGCGCTGCGCATCATTTGAACGCCTCCGCCTCATTGATGAAGGAAGCGACGCCATAGGCGCTGACCTTCATCCCGCGAATCAAATCGGGGCTGTCGTATCGTATTGATCCATCGGACTGGGGCTCCGCAATTGCTACGACGATATCACCGGCCGAGGTCGTGCCACGGACGCTCAAACTGACTAGACGGTGGTAGTCATCACTCGAAATGTCATTGTTCGCGCTATCCTTCAACCTGCGCGCGGTTGAGTTATACGTGTTTGAGCTGGGATACAAGGACCAAGACCCTGCTTTCCAGACGCCATTAAACTGAACCTCACTAGGGGATGAAAACACTGCCTCACGCGGCACAAGGTATAGCCCGCGAGGAAGAATCACGGGATCCCCTTTCACTTGCCAGTTGTTGGCGCTCGTTTCCACCGCGATCCGGAACTCGCGTAAAAAGCTGTCTGAACCGGGCGTCGCGTTCACGAAAATCGCTCCATTCGTCTGGTTAAGTGCCGCCTGAGCGCGTGCGCCGGAAAGCAAACTCGCAATCGTTGCTTGGGCCGTGCGCAAGGATGTGCCTCGGTCACCCTTGCCGAGAGTCAGGCCGATTCCGCCCGCCAGCACTGCGATGAGACCGATGACGACTAAAAGCTCGATCAGCGTAAATCCGCTGCGGCGTGATTTCGATTGGGGCAACTTGCGCATGGTGTTTTACTTCCAGCTCATAACCGCATTGTTCCGCGCGCCGTCTTTTCCAGCGCTGTAAAAAATCACGCCTGCTTTCACGCCATCGGTCGGAACATCAACATCGCCGCCCGTAGTGGTGGGAGTGAAGTTCGCGCCACCACTCGTGGGCGCGGGCGCTACCGGCTGCAGATCGCCGTCTTTGGCTGCCCCGGAAACCTTGATGACGCCATCGCCATTGATATCCCAAATGACTCCAAACTGGGTATTTCCAAATGTATCCGTCAGCAAACCGGTGGCCGCCGGCAATTCGGCTTCGGTAAATGAGTAAAACGACTGGCGCCGCTTGTTCCCGTTCAAGTTGGCAACGGTGGTCGCCGAGCCGTCTAATTCCTTGCCGGTCAATGCGCGCACAAACTCCAGGGTGTCATTCTGGGTGCTAAGAAGATTATCCGTCACGTCGGTGCCGACAGTTGGGTAGAAACCATACTCTTGCTTGAAGAGCGTAAAGGCGCTGGACCACTGGGTGAACATCGTCCTCACCTGCGCCTTCTTGGCAGAAGTGCGGACGGCCTGAGTGGTCGGGATTATGATCCCCGCCAAAATGCCAATGATCGCGATCACAGTAAGGAGCTCGATCAGGGTGAAGCCACGGCGGGGTTCGCGGGTGAGGTGAGAGTGCATGATCTGTTTAAATTAACGGTTGGCGTAAAGATTGTCTGCGGCCTGTGTGTTGTCTGTTTCCGTAACCAAGCCGGCGTTTGTCACGTTGATACCTAATGCGCCGTCAGGACCAGCGCTCAGCAAGACGTAGGATGACTGTTTCCATGCCGGAACTCCCGCAGCGTTCGTGCGATAGTGGAAAAGGTAAGGCCGCCCCCAAGGATCAACGATGCAGTTGTCCACCGAAGTGGTGTTACCGGGAGTTGGGAGGTTCGCGGTTTGAAGGCTGAACTTTGACGCCTCGACAAACTGCTTGCCCTGAATCGGATCCAGCTTCGGGCCGCGCTTACCCATCAAAGCATTAAAGAGATAACCCTCTACGGAGGTTGACGTAGCGGCCGCGGCTGTAGTCGGGGTGGTGATCGCCGAGGCACCGGTTTGAGGGTAGTCGCCATACTGTCTCTTGTAAGCCTCGAGAGCCTGAGCCAACGAAGCCAACTCTGTGCGGCAAAGGTTGATTTTCGATCTTTCGCGAACACTCCCTATCGCACCAAACGTGATGGCAGCCAAGATACCGATGATGGCTATGACGGTCAGCAGCTCGATCAAGGTGAATGCGCGACGGCTATCGCGAACTCGGAAAATGAGGGGGAATCTCATGGGTATACCTCTAAGTTCATTCGTAAAAAGAGTGGACGCAAATGAAAACTCAATGGTGCTGAGGGCTCTCGTTTTGTCTCACTTCGTGAAGGTGAAATTTCGGGTCACTCGCGCCAGCCGGGCAGGAATCCCAAACCTTGGAATGCGGAGCCGAGGCTCCGCGCTCCAAAACGATCCCTATGAACGAAAGCGCGTCCGCGCTTCCGCTACGTTCGGGGTGCCTCACGCCGCTGGCGGGCGCACGCGGATGAGCAAGTCTTTGCTCTCAACCGTATCGCCGACCGCGACGTTGAGCTCGGCGACGATTCCGTCGCAGGGGGCGTAGACCGTGGTCTGCATCTTCATCGCTTCCATCATCAGGAGCTTGTCGCCTTTCACCACTTTCGCACCGACGGACACCGACAAGACCGCGATCAGGCCCGGGATCGGCGCCGCGACTTGCGTCGCGTCGGCGAGGTCGGCCTTGGGGCGGCTCTTCGTTTTCGGCGTCACGCTGCGGTCCGTGATCACGGTGTCGCGCGCCATGCCGTTGAGTTCGTAGCTCAGGGTGCGGCGACCTTCCTTGTCGGTCGCACCCATGCTTACCAGGCGGATGATGAGCACCTTGCCTCGCTCGATCTCGACCGAGATTTCCTCGCCGGCTTGCAGGCCGTAAAAAAACGCCGCCGTGGGCAGCACGCTCACGTCGCCAAACTCGCGTTGGTGTTTTTGGAAATCGGCGAACACCTGCGGATACATCAGGTGCGAGTAGAACTCGTCGTCAGTCGGCGCACGGTGGAGTTTCGCGGCGAGCGCGTTGCGCATCGTCTCGATGGTCTCGACCGGGACGGCGGCGCTCGCGGACGATCCTGCGGCGGCGGACTTGGCGGCCTTGCCTTTGGGCGCGGGTTTGAGGGTGGCTAGGTAGCGGGCTTTCGCTTCTTGGAAACGTGTCTCGCCGAGCACGGCCCGGGCGACGCCATCGGGCCAGCCGCCTTCGGGCCAGCCGAGGCCGCCGGTGAGCATATCAATCACGCTCTCGGGGAATGGTGTCTCGCCTGGGGGAAGGTTGACCACGTCGGCGGGTTTGATGCCGCGCGAGAAGAGGAAGAGCGCCATATCGCCGACGACCTTCGAGGAGGGAGTGACTTTCACGATGTCGCCGAAGAGCTGGTTCACCTCGGCGTAGGTGCGCGCGATCTCGGGCCAACGATGCGACACGCCCATGGAGGCGGCCTGCTCCTTGAGGTTGGTGTATTGGCCGCCGGGCATCTCGTGCAGGTAAACCTCGGCCGAGCCGCTGCGGGGCGCGGTGTCGAAGGGCGCGTAGAGCGGGCGGACGTTTTCCCAGTAGTCGGAAAACTCGTTGAGCGCGTCGAGATCGAGGCGGGTGTCGCGCGGGGTCTGGCGCAGGGCGGCGACGATGGAGTTGAGGTTGGGCTGCGAGGTGCTGCCGCTCATCGCGGCGAGGGCGAGGTCCACCACGTCCACGCCGGCGTCGGCGGCGCGGAGGACGGAGGCGGCGTTGATGCCGCTGGTGTCGTGGGTGTGGAAATGGATGGGCAGGCCGACCTCCTCCTTAAGCGTCTTGACCAGTTTGTGCGCGGCGGCGGGGCGGCAGAGGCCGGCCATGTCCTTGATCGCGATCATGTGCGCGCCCATCTTCTCAAGTTCCTTCGCCATCTTGACGTAGTAGGAAAGCGAATACTTGGCGCGGTTCGGGTCGAGGATGTCGCCGGTGTAGCAAAGCGCGGCCTCGCAAACGGCGTGGGTATCCTGCACCGCGTCCATGGCGACGCGGAGGTTCGGGAGGTAATTGAGCGAGTCGAAGATGCGGAAGATATCCATGCCCTGCGAGGCGGCGTGGCGCACAAAACCGGCGACGACGGCGTCGGGGTAGTTGGTGTAGCCGACGGCGTTGGCACCGCGGAAAAGCATCTGGAAGCAGATATTCGGCACACGTTCGCGGAGCTGGCGCAGGCGCTCCCACGGATCCTCGCTAAGGAAACGCATGGCGGTGTCGAAGGTGGCGCCGCCCCACATTTCGAGCGAGAAGAGGTCTGGCACGCGGCGAGCGAGCGAACTGGCGCAGGCCAGCATGTCGTGCGTGCGCACACGCGTGGCCATGAGCGACTGGTGGGCGTCGCGGAAAGTGGTGTCGGTGACGAGCAGGCGTTTTTGGTCAACGGTCCATTGCGCGAATTTTTTTGCGCCGAGTTCGAGCAGGAGCTGGCGGGTGCCGGGAGTGGGCGGAAGACGCAGGTCGCAGGCGGGCGAAACCGGCGAAACGAGGGCTTTGGCGGGGCGATAGCCCTTGGCGTGCGGGTTGCCGTTGACCGTGACGTTGCCGAGGAAGGTGAGGAGCTTGGTGGCGCGATCGTGGCGGACCTTGAAGCGGAAGAGGTCCGGCGTGGTATCAATGAGCGTGGTGGTCGCCGCGCCGGATTGGAAAATCGGGTGGGCGACGACGTTCTCGAGGAACGGGATGTTGGTCTTCACCCCGCGGATGCGGAATTCGCTCAACACCCGTTTCATGCGGTGGAGGGCGAGGTCGTAGGTCTGGCCGCTGGCGATGACCTTCACGAGCATCGAGTCGTAGAAAGGCGTGATGACGGAGCCCGCGAACCCGGCCGCGCCGTCGAGGCGCACGCCGAAGCCGCCCGGGGAGCGGTAAGCCTGGATGCGGCCGTAATCGGGCACGAATTTGTTGGCGGGGTCCTCGGTGGTGATGCGGCACTGGAGGGCGAAGCCGTTGCGCGGCACGTCGGCCTGGGCGGGCATGCCAACGTCGGGCGAGTGGAGGGCGTGGCCCTGGGCGATGAGGAGCTGGGCGCGCACGAGATCGAGGCCGGTGATAACCTCGGTGACCGTATGCTCGACCTGGATACGCGGGTTCATCTCGATGAAGAACCACTCGTGGCGGTCGAGGTCGTAAAGGAATTCGACGGTGCCGGCGTTGTCGTAACGGATCTCGCGGGCGATGCGCACGGCGGCGTCGCAGAGCTCGGCGACGATTTTCGGCGGCAGGCCGAAGCTGGGGGCGACCTCGATGACCTTCTGGTGGCGGCGCTGGACGGAGCAGTCGCGCTCGTGAAGGTGGATGACGTTGCCGTGGCGGTCGCCGAGGATCTGCACCTCGATGTGTTTGGCGCGCGGGATGTATTTTTCTAGGAAGACGGCGGGGTTGCCAAAGGCGCGGTCAGCCTCGCCCTGGGCCTCGTCGAGGAGGTCGCCGAGATCGGCAGCCTTGTGGACGACGCGCATGCCGCGACCGCCGCCGCCGAAGGCCGCCTTGATGATGAGGGGGAAGCCGATGGACTTGGCGATCTTCATGGCCTCGGCGCGATCCGAGACGGGGTCCTCGGTGCCGGGGAGGACGGGGACCTTGATCTTTTGCGCGAGGGCGCGGGCGGCGGTCTTGTCGCCCATCATGTCGAGCAACTCGGGGCGCGGGCCGACGAAGATGATGCCGGCCTGCTCGCAGGCGCGAGCGAAGGCGGGGTTTTCGGAGAGGAAACCGTAGCCGGGGTGGATGGCGTCAATGCCATGGTCCTTGGCGACGCCGATGATGCTCTCGATGTCGAGATAGGCGGCGACGGGGCCTTTGCCGCGGCCGACCTGGTAGGCCTCGTCGGCCTTGTAGCGGTGAATGGAAAAGCGGTCCTCTTGGGCGAAGATGGCGACGGTGCGCAGGCCGAGCTCGGTGCCGGCGCGGAAGATACGCACGGCGATCTCGGAGCGGTTGGCGGCCATCAGGCGGGCGATGGGGCGGATCGCGGGCGCGGCGGCGGCGGGGGCTGCTTTAGCGGATTTGGCGGACGAAGCGGAGTGAGTGGACGCGACGGAGGCTTTGGCGGCAGACA
>JAIYBI010000190.1 GCA_027488595.1 Opitutaceae bacterium
GCCGCCCTGCGCCACACCGGCAGCCTCATCCTCCCGGGTTTCACCGCGCCGAAAATCCTCTGGCTGAAGCGTCACGAGCCGGCGAATTACAAAAAACTCCGCCACGTGCTTCTGCCTCACGACTACCTGAATTTCCACCTTACCGGCGCATATTTTATGGAATACGGCGACGCTTCCGGCACCGCCCTGCTCGACGTTCGCAAACGCACCTGGTCAAAGGCCGCGATCAACGCCATTGATCCCAAACTGGCGGCATGGTTGCCGCCGCTCTCCGCGTCGCATGAGTCGCCCGGCGTGGTGCGCGCCGCGCTCGCGTCCAAACTCGGTTTGCCGGCCGGAGTGGTCGTGTCCGCCGGCGGTGGTGACAACATGATGGGCGCCATCGGCACCGGAAACGTATCCCCGGGTGTGATCAGTGCCAGCTTCGGCACCAGCGGCACCATCTACGCCTACGCCGATCAACCCGTCACCGATCCAGCCGGCGAGATTGCGGCATTCTGCTCCTCGACCGGCGGCTGGTTGCCTCTGCTCTGCACCATGAATGTCACCACCGTGACCGAGCAGGTGCGCCAACTCTTCGGCCACGATCACGCCGGCCTTGCCGCCGCGGTGGCCTCCGTGCCCGCCGGCTCCGATGGCCTCCTGCTCTTGCCCTACTTTGCCGGTGAACGCACCCCCAACGTCCCCGCCGGCTCCGGCGTTCTCCTCGGCCTGAGCAACAAGACCTTTACCGCCGCCCACCTCGCCCGCGCCTCCATGGAGGGCGTTACCCTCGGCATGAACTACGGCCTTCGGCGCCTCGCCGTGCTCGGCGTGAAAGCGAAAGAGATCCGCGTGACCGGCGGCGGTGCCAAATCCCCCGTCTGGCGTCAACTCATGGCCGACATCTTCGGCGTTCCGGTCGTGGCGATGGTCGAGGACGAAGGGGCCGCCCTCGGTGGTGCCCTCCAGGCCGCGTGGTGTGTCGCCCTGCGCGACGGCAAGAAAGCCAAGCTTACTGACTTCACCAAGGCCGTGGTCGCGGTGGACGAAAAAACCCGCTGCAAGCCCGACAAAAAAGCCCACGCCCGCTACCAAAAACTCCAAGCCGTGCAGGATAAGCTCAGCCTCGCCCTCCGGGATGTCTTTGTCGCCCAGCGCGAGCTCCTCGTCACGGGGGCTTGAACCGTTTGAATTTTTCTGGGCTTGTGGCCGTGAGCTAGGGCTTGAGGCAAGGATTGAGGTAGGGCGGAACGCGTGCTGGCCCGCCGCCGTGCCTCTCCGTCATTGCCCCCTCCGACGCGGCGGTCCCAGCGGTTCTGCCCTACCATCCAAATGACGATCCACGAGTAGTCTAAACTTGAACGCGGACCGGATCAGCACCCCGTCGTTGCCTAAGTTTTGCGCCCGTGTTCAAAAAGGATTGAACTTTCCGAATCTCGTGTGAACTTCGTCCAAAATCTAGCCATGGATTCGCCAACCCCCACCGAAGCCTTACTGTCGGCTCCGCCTTTTGAGGCCGGGGACTTTGCGCCGCTCGACGAGTGTGAGCGCGGGGTGATCGAGATGTTCGTCTCCGCCGCCGATGTGCTGGGCTTTCCCCGGTCTTTGGGTGAACTCTACGGCCTGGCCTATATCTCGCCACAACCCATTCATCTCGCGGAAGTTTGCGAACGTTTACAGATGAGCAAGGGATCCGCCAGCCAAGGTTTGCGCACCTTGCGCGACCTCGGCGCCCTCAAGCCGGTTTACATCGCCGGCGACCGGCGCGATTTCTTCCAACCCGAGATCAAGATCCGTGTTCTGGTGGGCCGCTTGCTGGCCGAGCGCCTGCGTCCGCATTTGGACCGAAGCAGCGGTGCCTTGGGTGCGCTCCAGAACGAAGCCGACTCCGCCGTTTCCCCGCAGGTCAAAAAATTCCGCCAGGAACGCATCGAAATGCTCGGTGCCTGGCAAAAACGCATCTCCACCTTCCTGCCTCTGCTTCAGCGGATACTACGGTAAAAAATCCTAAATCCTAATCTCTAAATCCTAACGTTAGCGTAGTTCGTTCAAGTTTCAGGTCTCAAGTTTCAGGTCTCATTCCTCAGGCCTTCCGCCCTCCCCCTTTTGGTCCGGTCAGACAGTTCAATTTCCAGCAAGTTGCCTCCCTCAGCGGGACGCGACGGGGCGAAGCTCGGTGCGGTGCTAGCAAATAGCTTCTAGCTCCTAGTAACTAGCTTCAAGCTCCTAGCCACTAGCGATTAGCGACTAGCTCTGACATCCTCCGTGGATCTCTTTAACTCCATTCGCCGCTTGGGTGCATGCCTTGATGACGCTAAGGTAAACTACGCGTTGATTGGCGGCATGGCCATGGCGATGCGAGGTGTTCAGCGTGCGACCTTTGACCTCGATTTCCTGATCATGCTTTCCGATCTGGAAATCACGCGGCGCATCTTGGTGGAGCAAGGTTACCTAAGCGTTTACGAGTCTGAAAACGTGTCTCACTATCACAACCCGACGGGTGGACTGGCGAGGGTAGATGTCCTGCACGCCTTTCGCGGCCCCAGCCTTTCCATGTTGCAAAGGGCCGAGCGCTTGCCCCTTGGCGAATCCTGTCATTTGCCTGTTTTGCAGATTGAAGACCTCATCGGATTAAAGGTGCAGGCGGCTTCCAATGATCCTGCGCGCGCCTTAGGTGACTGGAACGACATCCATCGTCTCGTGATTCAAGCCGCCGAAGCCAGTCCTCAAAGAGCATTCAATTGGCTTCTGGTAGGTGATTATCTGGCCGCCTTCGACCGCGCATCAAAACTCTCCGAGTTGGAATCCTTGTATGAACGGCATTTCCGAAAGTGAAAAACAACAGTTGCGACAAAGCTTGGTCGCAAACACGGAAGCTAATCCAAACGTTCCCCGGCGCGCCCCAGGCGCGCCGGTGGTCAGCATGATGACTTACTTGCACCAAGTGGAAGAGTGGGCGCGAATGTTTCCACCTGCCCCACGTGCCCCAGCCGAAGGAACCCATTGGAAGCTTTGAAGAGGCTAGTATCTAACAACTAGCAACTAGCTTCTAGCCAGATACAAACCTGAAACTTGAAACCTGAGACCTGAGGTTCCCGATCCTCCAAATCTGCTATTTACGCGCTCAAAGGGCACCCGCTTAGTCACCCCTCCGCTCACGCTTATTGGGCGAGTTGCTTTGCAACTCATCATTTCCGCGCATCCGCCCTCCGTCAGGCCTTCCGTCCGTCCCCTCAAATCTCAGGTTTCAAGTCTCAGCCCTCCGGTTTCTAGCTAACTCCCATGTCCAAAACACTCCTCGTCACCGGCTCCTCCGGCCTTATTGGCTCAGAGGTCAGCACCTACTTCACCCGCGAACTCGGCTATGCCGTCCACGGGGTGGACAATAATCAACGCGCCGTTTTCTTCGGCCCCCAAGGCGATACGCGCTGGAATCAAAAACGCCTGCTCTCCGAGCTCCCCGGCTTTCAGCACCACGAGCTCGACATCCGTGATCGCGCCGCCGTCCTCGCCCTCGTCAAAGAGTTAAAACCCTCCGCCATCGTTCACACCGCCGCCCAGCCCTCCCACGATCGCGCGGCCGCCATCCCTTTTGACGATTTCGATACCAACGCTGTCGGCACACTGAACCTGCTCGAAGCCGCCCGACAGGCCTGCCCCGAGTCGCCTTTCGTGCACATGAGCACGAACAAAGTCTATGGCGACGCCCCCAATCGCATCGCGCTCACCGAACTCGAAACCCGTTGGGACTATGCCGACCCCGCCTACGAACACGGTATCGCCGAGACTTTTACTATAGACCAGTCCAAGCACTCTCTTTTCGGCGCATCCAAGGTCGCCGCGGACGTCATGGTGCAGGAATACGGACGCTATTTCAACATGCCCACTTGCGCCTTGCGCGGCGGCTGCCTCACCGGCCCGAATCACTCCGGCGTGGAGCTGCACGGTTTTCTCTCCTACCTTGTAAAGTGTAACCTCGAAGGTCGCGAATACAAAGTTTTTGGCTACAAAGGAAAACAGGTTCGGGATAACATACATTCGCTCGACGTCGCGCGCTTCATGGCCGCTTTTGTCGGAGCGCCCCGCGCCGGGGAAGTCTATAACCTCGGCGGCGGAAAGGCAAACAGCACGTCCATCTGGGAAGCGTTCAAGATTGCAGAAAAGTTCACCGGCAAGGCGCAGGTTTATACCTACGTGGATCAAAACCGGGCCGGCGACCATATTTGTTATTATTCCGACCTGCGTAAAATGCGGGCGCACTACCCGCAGTGGGACATCACGCAGTCCCTGGAAGAGACCATCCGGCAGATTGTGGAAGCGAGCCGCGGACGGCTCGGTGCGAGCCGGTGAGACCTGAGACCCGAAACCTGAAACCTGAGACCTGAGAGCTGATACCTAAGAGATAATACGATGAATTCGGAGGAGAGAAAACGAGCGCTTCGCCGCAGAACCAAGGGGTTTGCATCCATGGTTGTTCGAGGCTTCCAAAGGTTGGACCGTAGTCGTGAAGAGATTCATATACTGGGCAAGCAGATGCTTCGGTCAGGCACTTCAGTTGCGGCTAATTATCGAGAAGCTTCTCGCGCACGGAGCGACGCAGAGTTCATAGCCAAAATTGAACTATGCTCTCAAGAATGCGACGAGACTCAGCTTTGGTTGGAACTACTTGTGGAGGATTGTCAGGCTGATCCGGTTGTCACCCAACCAATCTGGCAAGAGGCGGATGAGTTGATCGCGATCTTTGTGACAATGGCAAAACGAACAAAAGAAAACCGGGACAGCTAAGTCAGGTCTCCGTCTGCATAGTCCTCAGGTCTCAGCCTTCAGGTCTCCGTTCGGCCCTCCGGTTTCAGCCCTCAGGTTTCTCTTCTGATGCACCTCACCTTTTGGCAACCGATTCCTAGTCCGCATCAACGCGGGCTTTTGGAGGCCTTGGCGTCCGCGCCTTGGGTGAAGTCGGTTCGTTTGCGCTACGAGTCGCCCTTGTCCGTCGAACGACGTGCGCAGGGCTGGGAAGATGCTGAGTTCGTCGGTGTGGATGTTGCCCGAATTGCCGAAGGGGAAGTGCCTCGCACCGGTGCCGATCAAGTCAACATCTTCACCGGGTTCCTTACGCATCCCGGCGTTTGGGCCGCGTTTAAGCGTATCCCTTCCGGAGCTTCGGGACTCTGCCTTGCGTATGCGGAAGCACCGGAAATCCGAGGTGTTTCAGGGTGGGGGAGACGAATCAAGTATCGGCTGGCTGCCTGGCGACTGCGCAAGCGCCTTCATGGGGTGCTGGCGCTCGGCGAACTCGGCGCGGACTTTTATCGCGGCCTCCTCGGCGATCGCGTGCCTGTAACGACGTTCGCTTACTACGACCGGTTGGCGTCGTGGGAAAAACCTGAGACTGGAGACCTGAAACCTGAGACTGGAGACCTGAAACCTGAGACTAGAGACCTGAAACCTGAGACTACAGACTTGGAACCTGAGACTAGAGACCTGAAGCCTGAAACTGGAGACCTGGAACTCGAGAGCTCCGAAACCTCAAGTCTCAGGTCTCAAGTCTCAGGTCTCGGCTTGGAACCCTCAGGTCTTCCGTCCGAGCCCTCCCTCGGCACCTACGTCGCGCCTGTTCCCCGGCACTCTGCCCCCATGTTGGGCAAAATCGGAGCCCTGCAGCCCACCACCCGCCGGCTCCTCTTTGTCGGGCAGTGCATTTGGCGCAACGGGCTGGATCAGCTTTTGGTTGCTCTCGCCTCGATGCCGCCAAGCACCCCTGCCTGGGTTCTTGATGTCGTGGGCGTTGGAACTGAGAGCTACGTGTTCATGCAATTGGCCGAGCGTCTCGACCTTGTGGATCGTGTGCGTTTTCGTGGCGTGCAGCGCGGCGAGGCCTTGGACCGTCTCTATGAAAAAGCACACCTCATCATTGTCCCGAGTCGTTGGGATGGGTGGGGTATGTCGGTGAATGAAGCGCTCTTCGCTGAGGTGCCGGTAGCGGCCACGACCACGTGCGGCGCGGCGTCGGTGATCGAGAATCTACAACGCTGCCTGGTATTGCCCTCTGACAAAACCAAAGCATGGCCGGAGCTCCTTTCCGAGTGGCTGGAGTGGGGTCCAGCGAACGATGGAGAGCGGATTTCTTTGCGAGCAGCAGCGCAAAAACTCACCGGTGAAGCAGGCGCGGCTGAGCTGCAGAAGGCGCTCTTCGCGTCAAGAGCACAAACAACAAGCATATAGCGACTAAAGTTGGTCCCAGTTTGACTGGGTGAATGGTGGCGTGCGTTCTGTTCAACGAAGATTAGAGAATACACAGCGCCTTGCACTACTCGTAGAGCTTAAGCAGCAGATGACAACACAAGTGAAAAATTGTAACACACCTGAGAGTCCAGCCGAGCTCAAACTATTGAGCATCGTAATACCTGCACGCAATGAAGAGGGCTGTATCGCAGCTACCGTTGAGCATCTTCACTTGGAGCTAAAACTAAATCAGATACCTCACGAGATTGTGGTCGTGGATGATGGAAGCACTGATTCGACCTGGGCAATTTTAGAGACAGTGAAAGCACGAATGCCAGAGTTGAGTCCGTATCAAAACAACGGGGCTCATGGTTTTGGTCGGGCTATTATATATGGAATAAATCAGTCCAGAGGCGATGCAGTGGTGATTATGATGGCCGATGAGTCCGACGACTGTCGAGATGTCGTGCGCTACTGGAAATTACTAAACGAAGGATGGGACTGCGTTTTTGGCAGCCGGTTCGTGAAGGGCGGAGGTGTGATTGATTACCCTTGGCTGAAGCTACGGATCAATCGCCTGACAAATTTATTCATTCGCACCGCTTTTCGTATCCGCCTAAACGACACCACCAATGCATTCAAGGCCTACCGGCGAACGACCCTGGACGGTTGCAGGCCCTTTCTTTCGCCGCATTTCAATCTGACCGTTGAACTCCCTCTGAAGGCAATTGTAAGAGGTTATACTTGGACGGTAATACCCATCACCTGGCGGAATCGTCGAAGCGGTGAAGCAAAACTCAAACTAAAGGAAATGGGCAGTAGATATTTTTTTATAGTCGCCTACGTGTGGCTTGAGAAATACTTTAGCCGGGGAGATTACAGGGGTAAAAAATGAGCATTCACGAACAGTCCCTGCCTTCGAAAAAGTTCAATAGCCCGATTATCGTCGGCATACTAGGACTGCTTTTACTCGCATTGTTGATTGCCTCAAGTCCGTTAACGCTATGCTACGATGAACCCTATCATCTTGCAGTGGCGCACAGAGTAATTGAGTCAACTTGGAGTGAAGCGTTAGTTGACCCAAAATCCCAAAGTGCGGCGGGTCCTCTGTTTGCTGCCGTTCACGTTGTCTTGCAGCCGCTGACGAAGCTTGATGCGCCCGGCGTGCGGTGGGTCAACTACAGTCTGCTACTGCTTACAATCGTAGTATTGGCATCATCGGTCACGTTAACCGGGCAATTGCAATGGCGTCCTGGCCTGAGTTTACTGTCAGTTCCATTTCTTTGGCCATGCGTAGGAATGGCCCTTACCGAGCTGCCTGCTCTGTTAGCTTTTAGCATTTACATATACTGTTTCCTAAGATTGCTGGAAGCGTTAGGCGATAATCCGGTGCAGGTAAAGCCCGTGTTTTATGTCTGGTCAGTCGCGGCGGGAGTAGCCTTGGGAGCATCTATTCTTGGCAGACAGACCTACCTAATTGTTGTGCCGAGCGTGCTCGTGCTAGCCTTCCTGAAGCCGCGTTTCTGGCAACTTGGAGTGATCACAATCGGGACTGCGCTTCTAGTATGCGTGTGGCCGTTCCTTTTGTGGAAAGGGTTAGTGCCTCCATCGCAGCAGCATACTAATTCAGGTCTTCGATTGCAGAACTTAATGCTTTCACTGACTTATGTAACCGCAGCAACAATCATTATAAGGCCCAGGTGGATAAACTTCAGAAATATCCCATTTGTTGCTGTTGCACTCCTGGTAGGATTCGTGTTCACATGGCTGTCTCGCGATTACAACAATCCACCCGCTAAATCCCTGTTAATGAGACTGTTCGGTGAGAAATTTAGCTTGCTACTCGGATTCATTGTCGGGGCGGCTCTTGGCTCGTTGTCGATTCTTTGGTGTATAGAAACTGTAAAGCGTGGATGGCGTGAGCGATCAGATCTCGGGCGTCTGTTTCTATATGCTACGCTCCTTGCACTTATAGTTGCTCCGCTCAAGGTGTCGCATTTGTTCTCAAGTCGCTACGTTGTAGGCGCTTTAGGCGTTCTGGTTTTAGTGTTGTTCGACAACAAGACAGAGAGGTTCGAGAATTCCAGACTCTGTTTGGGCATTCTTCTTGGATCGTTTATGCTATACACCTACTATTAAACTTTCCCTAGTAGTCGAATCTGTCTTGGCACAATCCGACATATACTCTCAAATCAAGATTCCAATTAAAATCACTTTCCCGCTTCATCCTAGCTCGTTCACTTGGAGTTTGTCCTGATGCATGTTATACGAGCTTCCTCCTCCAAGCTATTGCTCAATAGGACTAAAGATTTGAACTCGGGTTAACTCCCACTCAAGGGAATTGGCTTAAAAAATAGCATCGTTTTGATTGTGCAACGACCGGCATAGCAATGGCATCGATCGCATCACTTTTGATTGAAGGGCGCCAGGGGATTCTCTGGGGACTCGGGCGAGCTGGGGGTTGCCTCTCATCCCATTATCGCAGGCCGAATTGTCCCGTTTCGATACGCAGTTCGGCTTCGCTTCAGGATTTTATCCAACTTCCTTGGGGGGCATCCCGGCCCCAGGGCCCCATTCCCGTAAATCTTCCTGCAAAAATCGCCGCGCGCTGGCCAAAGGTTTGGCCCAAGCTTGAGCCGGACCCGTGGATTGCACAGCTAAAACAAGTCCGAGTATCGGGCGCAGACGGATGGGTTATTGATGGGAAAAATCAGCTTCTGAGTGAACCAAGCCATCGTATTGGCCAATGTGGTTATGCGCATCCCGCATTCAGGACTCATCGTTGGTCTAAGCCTGCACCTTTAAGTGGGACGACCGCCTTGTTGACGTGCAGTCATCCAGATAACTACTATCATTGGACTTTTGACGCTTTACCAAAACTGAAACAACTTGGTGCCATTGGTGTTCCGTTCACACGAGTGCTCGCCCCTCAACGCACCCCGTTTCAACGTGAGAGTCTTCAGAAAATCTTAGGCTCATCGGTGGAGGTTGTCCCCTTAGCTTCAAACGCACAGTGGTCGTGCGAGAGGCTGCTGGTCGCATCCGAACCGGGTATGACGGGCAATCCCTCGCAATGGATGGTGGCCTGGCTGCGCCAAGTTACGGGCTCACCAGCTTGGTCCGGCGATAAAAAACTCTATATCTCACGCGGTAGAAGTGTGGGGCGGGGTGTTGCCAATGAAGGAGAGTTTATCCCGGACCTGGTAAAATTAGGTTTCGAAGTTATTGAGCCTGCGACGCACGCGTGGTCGGAGCAGGTCCGGCTTTTCGCACAGGCCTCGTTGATTGTCGCACCACATGGCGCGGGCCTCGCGAATCTCGCATTCTGCAGACCAGAAACACGAGTTTTAGAGTGCTTTAGTCCAGCATACCTGAATGTATGCTACGCCTCTGTCTGTGCGGTAACGAACTTACGTTATCACGCCTTGTTCGGCACCAGATCGGGCCGACGGAGTATACGATCATGGCGTGAAGCCATGCATGTGTCGCCCGCAGCTTTGAAGCAAGCGTTGCAAGGAGATTTCGTGTAATCTTTGATTCTATCACATGATCCAATAGATTCGAGACTTCACTTCAGAGAAAAATCATTTTCCTAAGAGAGTTCAAACTAGGAGAATAAATCCTGTGTTCATTACAGAAATAATAAATCCGTATCAATAAAAAACTGCACAATATGCTACACGAAGCACTTAAGAAACTAGGAATATTCTATTCGCGACGTCGCCATATGGCAATTGGGATCGATTGGCTTTGGGACATAGAACGAATACGAGGGTCGAGCGCGATTAATCAAATACTAGATGTTGGCGCCAACGAAGGGCAAACAGCAGCTAGTTTCGGAACCAATTTTCCGAATGCCACGATTCATTCATTTGAACCTATTGCTGCAACATATGAGAATCTGGTGAGAAATGTTGGTAAGCGAAATAACACTTTCTGTTATAACATGGCTGTAGGTGCAAATCGTGGGATAGCGAAGATGGCGGTTGGAGAGAATTCACTGCTAAACCGGGTAGTAAATGAACATTCGGTCGCAAATGATGTGGAAACCTTAGAAAATGTTAGGCTCGAGACAGTTGATGACTTCTGTATGGAACGTAACATTGCTCATGTGGATATTCTGAAGATCGATGTTGAAGGGGCCGAACTAGGCGTTGTTAAAGGGGCGTCTCGCATGTTCAAGGAACGCAGAATTTCCTATGCATTTGTTGAGATCGGGTTTGATCGTAAGGACACGGGTCATACATATGCACCCGACTTGATTCGGCATTTGGATGAAAGTGGTCTCGGGCTCTACGGAATCTATGAGTATAACCGGCTGAAGCCCCCTGATTATGCTAAGTCGGGAACTTTACCCGTTTTTGCTAACGCTTTGTTTGTTAGAAAATAGACGTTGGGCTTGGCAGGGGATACGCAGCTCTTTTCATTGAGTGAATAGACTCGGTTGTGATCCGCACGCTGGCTAAACCCGATTCTGGATACCCATTCACTGCAAGTTAGAAGGAATAGGATACTGGTCCGATAAACGACGTCGATTCGTCCGAAAGGAAATGCCCAAAAACAAATACATGATCAAGGCATTCAAAGTGAGTCTTGAGCCCTAAATGCTTCTAAATGCAAATGAATATACGACTGTTGGGACCTCCCTCTAAACAACCGAGTCTATCCCCGTATGAAACCCGGAATCACCTCAATGAGTTGTGATATATTGCGCCGTATTTAGAATACTCTAATATTGTGAATCAAGAAAATGACAATCAAGGCGAGATACGAGAGATATGTAGTATTATTACCCCAGTCTACAATGCGGGATCCAAAATCCTGGAGCTTGCGCAATCGATAAAGGCACAAACAAGTTTGCGGTATGAGTGGGTTATAGTAGATGACGGCTCAACAGATGTAATAACATTAGAACACCTCGCAGAATTGCGTGCCTTTGCAACGGTTGTTGTCCAAACAAACAGGGGGCCGTCGGTTGCGCGAAATACCGGAATAGCACATTCAAATGGAAGGTGGTTGTTGTTTCTTGATGCCGACGACTTTATCGCCCCAACTAAAATTGAAGAGCATTTAAAAATTTTAGAATCAGTTGGCGATCTCTTTTTAACCGTTTCTGACCGTTACGTGTTCTTTGGTGAGGAACAACCTCGGATTTATAAGTTGGAATCAGGTTTTCCTGCGGTGACAACCGATACGCCGAAGCGGTGGCTATATAGTATGTTGATGGAAACCAAATATGTCTGCATGGTGCAAACAAGCCAATGGGTATTGCCCCGTGCCCTAGTTCGAAAGGCAGGTATTTGGTCAACTTATAAATCACCCAATGATGATGGAGAGTTTTTTGCTCGTATGGTGTGGTCGTCCGCTGGTATAAGGTATGTGCCTAACGCGTCTGTCTATTATCGACTTGAAAAACGTGGTCAGAGCTGGGCGAAATCCGCTCGTAGTAATGAAACTATAGCGGAGGGAGGTCTAAGGTCTGCAATTGCGATAGTGGATCTGTTTAGGTCCAACGGAGATCCTGACGAACTCGCAGATCTATGCAATCGACTAATAGTTCCGCATGTTTTTAGTAACTATTTTTCACATAAAAAAGTGGCACGCATAGCACTCGGGTATGGATACACGATTTCGGGATTCAACCCCGCATCAGTATTTCAAGAAACGCCTTATCGGACGATTAGTTGTTTGTTCGGATGGCGATCGGCTTTAAGAGTTCAACGACTTAAGGTTATAGTCTATTCGTTCTTCTCTTCTCGCGCACCGACTAGATTGAGCAAGCTTGCCTCATGACTAACTCTTATATGCACCGGGTTCGCAAATGGACGCCGTTGCTCATCAGTTTTTTATTGGGCCAAGGTATTGTGCAGATAATTGGGGCAATTTCAGGTTTCTATTTGTTGCGCTGGATGAGCGTAGAGGATTACGCGATGTTCACATTGGCGTTCGGGGTGCAGAGCCTGTTCGTGAATGTCGTCGATCCTGGATTCAGCACGGCGATTACGCCCTTAGCGGGTTCGAAGTCGTCTGATCCTGCAGTGGTCGGGCGTTACATGGCGGCGGCGCTGAGTTTAAGGAGGTGGTTTTTCCTGTTGGGCGCAACTGGTGCCACGTCGACGCTTATTGTTTCAGGTCATAGGCATGGTTGGAGTGGAGTGACGATTACGGGCCTTTCCGCATCGCTCGTTGTTACATTATGGACTCTTGGCACGTTTAACATTTCGGCTAATGCCTTGGTGGCCACCCAGAAGGTGGGCACCCTCCATCTGGTGCAGAATATTGCTGCGGTTATCAGACTAGGAGGTTACGGACTGGGTCACTTTACAGGTGTAATTGGAGGGGTGGTCGTGATGGGGTGGAATGCCGCTATCACGATTCTAAGTGCGCGCATGATGGCGCAAAAAGCCAAGCAACGGGAGGGAATTTCGCCTGAAGAAGTTACGAGCGCTCGTAAGGAAATGTGGCGTCTCGTTGCACCGCTCATTCCTCTTACGGTATATACAACTCTTCAAGGTCAGATAACAGTGTTCATAATATCAATATTTGGAAATACAAATGCTTTAGCGACGACCGGGGCATTATCGAGATTGAATCAGCTCGCTTCACCAGCCACGTATCTAATAGGATGGGTCATTGCACCCTATTTTGCCCGTTTATCTGAGACGATTGTATTTCGGAGGTATCTTCAGATTATGATAAGCGCAATCTCACTGGCGCTTGTCCTTGTTTTAACAGTATGGGTATATCCTGCGCCGTTGTTGTGGCTACTCGGGCCTAATTATGGAAATCTAGAACGTGAAGTAGTCCTGACAACCGCACTTAATGGAATTGGCATATGCTCGGCGTTGGCATTTAGCTTGGTGTATGCGCGACGGTTAATTGCGCGGCGGCAATCAATACTCTTTATAATTGGTCCGATTGCTCTGCAAATCGCAATAACTCCTTGGGTTGATCTGGGCACGGTGCAAGGTGTGATTACGCTGGGCATGGCTGCAGCACTGGGGAGTTTGTTTGTTCATGGTTTCTACGGCTTAGTGAAGCTACAGGGCGAAGGGCCATGAAACTGGGGGGAGATTCGCGCTTCATTGAATTCAAATACGGAATACATCAAAATGCAAAATATAAAAGACGCTATTCGAAACTTAAACATCGACATCCATCGACTTGGTAAACCCGCGTTGACTTACAGACTACTTGATTTCGATCTGAGGAGAATAGTGGTTAATCGTAGTCCCGTAGTTTTTGATATTGGTGCAAACAAGGGACAGACTATAGAATTCATGTTGCGTTTGTTTCCCGGGGCAAAGGTGTTTGCATTCGAGCCTGCTGGTGTAATGGCTGATGCGTTAATAGCTAGATATTCCAGTCGAAATGTCGCTGTATATCGAAATGGCATGGGTGCTGTCGTGAGTAGCCAGCAGTTTCACAATTACTCAAATAACGAGTTGAGCTCGTTTTTGGAATTGTCCAAAAAGGACGATAATCCCTTCTCGAATGTTGCTTTATCCTCGAAGGAGATTGTGCAAATTGATACCGTGGATTCATTTGCATTGAGTCATCAGGTGAAATACATAGACATCTTAAAAATTGATACCCAAGGGTTTGACTTTGAGGTTTTGAAGGGCGCGCAAGGCCTGTTTGAACGTAGGAAAGTTCATGTCGTCCAGGTGGAGCTCAATTTTGCAAATCTGTATGAAGGGCAAGGCAGTGCTGGGCAGATAATTGATTCACTCTCGGGATATGGTTATAGGCCTCTTGCATTTTATGAAACGGTTCGCGATACCGGGGCGATTTCATGGGCCACTGCGGTATTCATAAATCCAAAGTGCGCGGATCCAATTGAATAATGATGACGGGAA
>JAIYBI010000277.1 GCA_027488595.1 Opitutaceae bacterium
AGCTACCCGATAGATCCCGCGCGCATCGTCCCTCCGCGCTAAGTGTAACAAGACTCATTGCCCCAACCCCATGAACTACAAACGTCTTAGCACCCGCGCGAAAGCCGGAGCTTTCACCCTGATCGAGCTCCTCACCGTAATCGCCATCATCGGCATCCTCGCCGCCATCATTATCCCGACGGTGGGCAAGGTGCGATCGAGTGCCAGAACCGCGACGACGATCTCCAACGCCAAGCAGGTCGGTATGGCCATGCTGCTTTACGCCCAAGAGAACCGGAGCCAAATCCTCGCCCATTCCTACAGTCCCGGATACCCGACCAGCGAGGCGACCTACCGACAGTTCGCGAGTTACCTGACTCGCAACCCAAACGGTGCAGGGGGTGCCACAGTGGTTAAAGATCGGGCAATGGGTGCGTTGGCCCTCGTGGCCGATGCGGCGATTCCGGAATCGCTGAGAAACGGAGACCCTCTCACCGACAAAACCTACGGCGGATATGGGTTTACGTGGACCTTCAATGTGATCTTTAACTACAATGCGGGGCGCCAGGCGGAGGGCGTGGGAGCTTACAGCAATCTTGTCGGCGGCAGCCCGCGCCGTATAAACGAGTTTAACTCCCCCTCCCGAACCATCTACGCGTTAAGCGGAAGGGGATACGAGATAAGTTCCACCAATATCGTGGATCAAGCGCTCACCAACCCCAACGAGAATGCCTTGGGTGCCATTGCCTACTATCATCGCGGCGGCACCGGAGCGGCAGCGATCTTTTTGGACGGCCATACCGCCATCCTGGGTTATCCGATCGATCCCAAACTCACTCGGATTAGCCAATTTAACAACTGACCGACTCTACGACCTCCGAAAAAAACGGTCCCGCGCGCACCGTCCCTCCGCGCCACGTGAAACAGGCCTGATTGCCCCCATCCCCATGCAACACAAACGTCCCGTCACCCTCACTCAATCGGGAGCCTTTACCCTGATCGAGCTCCTGACCGTCATAGCCATCATCGGCATTCTTGCCGCGATCATTATCCCGACCGTGGGCAACGTTCGCAAGTCCGCCAAATCCGCCCAGGCCATCAGCAACGTGAAACAGGTCGGTCTGGCCAATCTGCTCTTTGCCCAAGAGAACAAAGGACAACTTCTAGGCGAGGGATCAGTTTGGGCTGATACCAATAATCTTTGGAACAACACCGCGCGCTACCTCGATCGAAACCCTGGAAACACGGACTCCGATAAAACCAGGTTAAATGCCATCATCGCTGGCTTGGTTGACCCGATGGTGCCCGAAAGCTTACAGAGGTATGGGGCAAGCGCCACGGACTCGTTTCTCACTACTTGGTCGGTAAACACAGTGTTTAACTTCCTAAATGGGAAAACCCTGCAGGGACTTCCGGTGCAGCCGGTCACCACCACCAATCGCTGGATAAACCGTCGCAGTCTTTCGGAGTTCAACGAACCCTCTCGTATCATTTACATGGTCGGTGGCAGTTACCAGTTTAACACCACCTTTGCCGCGGACGCGGCTCTGCTCGCTGAACCCACTGCCCGTCAGAGGATTTGGTATTACCATGGCAGCGGCAAGAAGACCCCGGCTGTTTTCCTCGACGGTCACACCGAGATGCTGGCTTACCCAATCGATCCAGCTCGAATTCTCCCTCCATCCTAACCGGAACCACTACATCACCTCAACGACAACCCGCGCCCGGCTATATGGCGCGGGTTTTTGTTTTTGGTGCGTTGCCGTGGCACGTTCGGATGCGAACGAATCGGGCGGACACCATTCGCCATGCTTCCATGCAGGCCGCTGAGTTCGCCATTAAATGCCGACCCTCGCTTGGACTCCGGAACCCGTGGAACCCTTTACTTCACACCCGACTCGTCGTCCGTCTGTTTTCCTACTGCGCGCGGGCGGCGCTGCGGCAGCGGCAGATCCGATGCCGGTGCGGTTGCCTGAAGCGCCCGGGCCGACGGCTCCTTCACGCCGGCTTCCTGCGAGATTTCAGCGACGTCGGAGGCCAGCACGCAACGCACGCCGCTGCGGAGTTTACCCTCGGGATTCGGAATCCGGAAGGTCACCCGGATGGTGTGGCTGGCCGCGTCCACCACCGGCGAGATGAATTCCACCCGGCCGGTCACGGGAATTCTGTCCTCCAAAATCAGTCCGACCGAGTCCTGCAACGCGAGCGGGCCGGCTACCTTCTCCGGCAGGTGCAGCGTGACTTTGAGCGAGTCGAGTTGCACGAGGGTCATCACCTCGGTCTGCGCGGCGGAGACGCTCTCCGTCACCTCGCGGTTGATCTTCGTCACGATGCCGTCGAACGGGGCGCGCAGGCTGCGGTCGTCGAGCTGGGCGAGAATGCGTTTCACCCGCAGATCGGCCACGGCGAGGTCGGACTTGGCCTTCTCATTCTCCTCCATCGAGACGTTGCCGGCTTGATGCAGGCCGTTGATCTGATCGTAGCGCAGGCTCTGCAGGCGCAACTGTTCCTGGGCGATGCCGAGGTCCTGCCGCAGCGTGTCGGCGTTGAGCCAGGCGAGCACCTGGCCGGTTGTCACTTTCGCGCCCTCGGTGACGTGGATGGACGCGATCACGCCGGCTTCGGCGAAGGCGGCCTGCGCGATGCGGCTCGGCTCGGTGTAGCCGAACTCGACCGCTTGCGCAGTCAGCATGCCGGCGCCAAACAGGGCTAGGATTAATACACGTTTCATGGTGGGAGATGGGCTATAGGTTTTTCTTCAAGGTTTCCATGCGCTGGTCGTCGCGCATCACACCGGCACGTTGCTCGGCTTGTTTGCGTTCGCAGAGAATTTGGGCGGTTTCGATCGTGCGCAGGTGGTGGGCGGGCAGCTCGCCGGGTTCGGGAGCGGCGACTGGCGGCGAGCTGGAGTTGATAACCAAATCATCCTCCAACGAGAGGAAAAACTGGCTGCTTCCGGGGTCGCCCTGGCGTCCACTGCGGCCGGCGAGCTGGCGATCAATGCGACGGGACTCGTTGCGCTCCTCGCCGATGACGTGCAAGCCTCCCGCCTCGGCCACGCCGTCGAAGAGTTTAATGTCCGTGCCGCGACCGGCCATGTTCGTCGCGATAGTGATGCGTCCGGGGTGGCCGGCCAGCGCCACCACTTCGGCCTCGTCGCCGTCCTGGCGGGCATTGAGCAACACGTGCGCGACGCCGTCGGCCTTGAGCAACGCGGAGAGTTCTTCGCTGCGCTGCACGGTGCGCGTGCCGATCAGCACGGGGCGGCCGCTGGCGAGGAGTTTTTTCGCCTCGGCGACGATCGCCGCGTGCTTTGCTTTGCGCGTGCCGAATACCCGGCCCGGCAAATCCACGCGCTGGAGCGGACGGTTTCGCGGGATGGGGAAAACCCGCAAGTCGTAAACCTCCAGCAGCTCGCTTTCCTCTTCGCTCACCGTGCCGCTCATGCCGCACAGGAAGGGATACAGCTTGTAGAAGCGCTGACGCGAGATGGTCACATCCGAGTCGGTCTCGTGCGTGATCTCCGTGCGCTCTTTGGCCTCGACCGCCTGATGCAGTCCGCTCCGCCACTTGCGGTCGGCGAAACTACGGCCGGTGTTTTCGTCAATGATCTCCACCTTGTCTTTGCGCACCAGGTAATGCACATCGCGGTCGAAGAGGTGGTGCGCCTTGAGCGCGTGCTCGACGTATTCGTGCCAGGCGCGGCGCATCTTCTCCTTCAGCAGCGGGGGCTTTTGCGCGTAAACTTTCTCCAATCCGGCACGGGTCAGCGCAAGGATGCGTTTGGAGCGATCGAGCTCGTAGTGCTCCTCCAGCAAGGAGAGTGCGAGAGCATCCGCCTGCCGGTAGATCGGGGCCTCGGGACTCTCGCCGGGCGGGATGGGGCGGCTGATCACGAGCGGCGTCACCGCCTCGTCAATCAGCACGCTGTCTACCTCGTCAATGACGGCGTAGGCGAGCGGACGCTGGGCGGGGGTTGGCGCGGCGAGCGGGGCCCAGCCGAGCACGGACTCGCACCAACCCCGGCCCAACGGTGCCTGGGGCGCGCCGAGCCGCGCAAGTTGATCACGCAGATAATCAAAGCCGAATTCGTAGCCCGTCCCGTAGGTGATGTCGGCGGCGTAGGCGGCGCGTTTGAGTTCCGGCGCGGCTTTCTCGGGCAGATACGCTCCCTTCAGGCCGAGGTAGTCGAAGATGCAGGCCATCAACTCAAAGTCGCGCTTGGCGAGGTAGGCGTTGACGGTGGCGACGTGAACTCCCTTGCCGGCGAGCGCGAGCACGCAGGCGGGCAAAGTGGCGACGAGGGTCTTACCCTCACCGGTCGCCATCTCGGCAAGTTGTCCGCGCGCCATCACGAGACTGGCCATGATCTGCACATCGTAGGGGCGCATGCCCTTGGCCCGGCGCACCGCTTCACGCACGATCGCGAAGGCTTCGGGCAGTCGCTCCGGCGGCGGGCCGTCGGCGAAGTCCGGACGCAAACCTTGGAAACGCGCCCGCAATGCTGCGTCGTCCAACGCCGTCATCTCCGGCTCGAGGCGGTTCACCTCGATGAGCTGTTCCTGAACCGAACGCATCTCGCGGCGACGTCCGCGCTCATGCCTCCAGCGGGTGAAGCGATCGAGCTGTTGCGTCAGTGACATGGCGGCGGAGTTGGCGGTGCGAGGGCGCGCGGCTTACTTGGCGGCCGCCTCGGCCGTTGCGAAAACGTGGTCAAGGAAACGCACGATGTGGTCGCGCACGCGACTGCCGATGCTTTGCACCCGTTCGCTGCGGAACTTCACCCGCACCCGTTCGCCCGCGCGGATGCCATCGGCGGCGTTTTCCGGCAGGTTAATCGCTCCCCAAAAATACGGCTGAACCAACTCGTAGGAATCGCCCTTGCCGCCGCTGCCTTTGCCGTCCTTGGCCGTTCCGCGCGGTTTCACCGCCAGCGGCCCGCCCGCCAGGGTCGTGAGCGCGGGATGATCCACCGAGGTCACGGCGCGTCCGCTGATGCGCAGCAGGCGTCCTTCACCGGTGATGCCACGTCCTTCGATGTAAACCTGCACGGGTTTGCCAAGATGCCGGCGGAAGTAATCCACGTCGTCCTGCGAGATCGGCACCAGAATTTCACCCGCCGACGGGTCCACCAGACGCAGGAGCTCTTCCCCGGTGCGCACGTATCGGCCGCGCATTTTCGGGAGCTGCGGAGCCACCACCCGGCCGTCGCGGGTGGCGGTGATGTCGAGGGTCTCCACGTAGTCGAGCTGTTCCAGATACTGCTTTCGGAGCGAGTCCAGCAAGGCCACCTCTGCCTCGTATTCCGCCACCGGTTTATCCATGCGGAAGAGCCGGCGCTTCAAATCCTGGCGCCCGTGGGTGATGCCGAGCGTCTGGAGTTTAATCTCCAGCTCGGAATTCTCCAAGGTGACGAGCGGCGCGCCTTTTTTAACCAGTGCGCCGTCGCGGGTGTGGATGCCGGTGACGAAGCCGGGCCCTTCCGCGCGCAGAATCAGCTCGCCCGCCGCCTCGACCACTCCGGGAGTTTTGATGTCCACCCGAAACGGGAAAACACCCACCGCCACCAACACCACCGTCAGCAGGCCGCAGCGCCAGACTGCAGGCCAGACGCGGGCACGTTCGCCCGGTTTCCCTTTCTTGAAAAAACCGCCGAGCGCGAACAGCAGCGGCAGCAACCAAAACAAAAACGCGATCACCGCCAGCACGAGTCCGCCGCCCCGGAAGAGCACTGAAGCGCCCACAAGCAGAGACACAAAAATCAGCACCCGCCACACCAGCGAGGCCAGGCCGTAAACCAGCCACAGCCAGGTATCGAGTTCGCTCCAGACGGGCGCCGCGAAGTCCTTCATGCCGAGCAGCCACTTCTTCGCCAGCGTCGTCACCAATTGATTCGCCCGGGTGCCGAGGTTGGGGCGCTCCAGCAGATCAATCAGGATAAAGTATCCGTCGAACCGCATCAGCGGATTCAGGTTGAACAACAGGGTCACGGTGCTGGCCATGACCATGACATTCATCGCGATCGTATTCGCCACGCCCGGCCCGGTGTGGGCCCACACCACCGCAGCGGCCGCCGCCAGCGCAAACTCGCCGTAAACGCCCGCCGCGGCCACGTGGATGCGTTTCCAGCGGGAGCGAAACGCCAGGCTCGACGTCGCGTCCACATAGCCCATCGGCGCAAAGAGCACGAACATGATGCCACCCTCGCGCACGCTACCGCCGTGGTGCTTGCAGACGAAGGCGTGCCAAGCCTCGTGCCACACTTTCAAGATCACCCAGACGAGCAGCAGCCAAAGCCAGTTGTTCGGCGCGAGCACGCCCTCGGTGCCGCGCACGAAGCGATCCCAGTTCACCGCCACCTGCCCTACCCCGATAACGCCCAGCACCGCCCAAAACGCAAAGAATACCCAGCCGAGAAAAAAGCGCACGAAGGGATAGACCACATCGAGTGCCTCGTCGGGCCGGCCGAGCGGAATTTTAATGAAGAGCAGATTGAAGACGTTCTTGAGCTTGCCCTGAATCTCGCCGCCGCGCGTCTTCTCCAGAAAATCCGCTGGTATGCCACCGCCGAGGTCCGCGAGCCGGTTCTCCACCAGCCAGGATAGCAACGCCACCGCCTCATGCTCGGTCATCGCTCCCGCGCCGCTCTCCAGCGAGGCGCGGGCAAAGGCCTCCGAGAACGTCACCGTGCCATCGAGGTGCCGCAGGAAACGATACTCGGCCAGCCCCACCCGGTGAAACTTCGAGGTCAGCGGATCCTCGATCACGCAACTGCGCTCGCCCGCGAACTCCTGGAAAATGAAGCGCAGGCTCGAACGGAGTTGCGGGCGGACCGAGCCGATCTCGCGCACATGGCTGGGGCTCGTAGGTTGCACTACCAGAAGAGAGTGGTCTGAATGTAGCCCCAGAGGCGGCGGGTGATCACCCAAGCCAGCGGAGCCTCGTCACCGCGCACCGAGGCGCGGCCTTTCATGCCGGCGCGCAGAACCGGCCCGTCGGCGGAGGACAACACGAGGTTGGCCTCGGCCACGAAAATGGTTTTGCCATCAATGGATTCCGCCTGCGGCCGGATTTTTGTGATTTTCGTGTTCCAGTTTTCGCCAGGGAAAGAGGAGAGGCGCACGCTCACCTCGTCGCCGATTTCGATCAGCGAGATATCGTAGGCCGGGATCATTAACTCGGTGATCATCTGGTTCACCGGGCCAATTTCGAAGAGCACATCGCCTTGGTTCACGGGAATGCCCTGCGCACGGTCCAAATCACCGACCAGCACCATGCCGTCGAAGGGCGCGCGGAGTTCGAGATTCTCTTGTTTGAACGCGAGCAACTTGAGTTCGAGGTCAATCCCATCGGCCTCCAGTTGCGACATCTGCGCGCTGGCGACCGGCGCGCGGGGATCAGCCATGGCGAGGTCTCGCTGGCGAATGGCTTTGTCACGCGAGGCGATGAGCTCGGCCTGTTTCCAACGAAGTTGCTTGTCGTCCATCAAAGCGAGCAGGTCGCCTTTTTTGACCAGATCGCCCGGTTTCACCATGCTCTCTTTCAGGATGCCGTCGAACTGCGCCGGCACCACCCGTCGCAAGACAGGCTCGACCGTCGCATCCACCTTCACCGGGAAACGCACCGGCATGATCAGCAAGCCCAGCAGCACGAGCACGATGG
Organism: Opitutaceae bacterium; assembly: GCA_027488595.1. Classification (GTDB taxonomy): domain Bacteria; phylum Verrucomicrobiota; class Verrucomicrobiia; order Opitutales; family Opitutaceae; genus IMCC26134_A. The sequence continues at coordinate 7,642 of JAIYBI010000277.1, forward strand.
CGATCGCCAGAATTTTTTTAACCCGCGAAACGCTCGTCCAAAGGTGGTGCCACCACTTGCGGGCATTACCGGGATCGGCGCGCCGCAAGGCCCCGAGGAGGGAGCCCAGATGCGGCGCGGCGGCCTCGATAAACCGGTCGGCCGATTCGGTCGGCTTTTGATCGGCCCGCCACATGAGCGTGAGCACGGCGACCATTTTTCCGTCCGCACGGCGCAGGGGCACGCTGCACACCTGGTCGAGATCGAGCGCATGATGCAGCTCTTGTTGCGCGACGTCGGAGAGATCGGCGCGACCGCGATGGTCTTCCGGCGGGCGCGGCCAGCGCACCAAGCCATCCGCCAGCACGGCGTCCTGCATCGCGCTCTCGATGAGAAGGGTGAGATTGCCGCGCGCATCGAACTTCGCCGCGCCCGAGACGTTGGCGAGTTTGACTTTTTTGCGGCCGACCAGACCGAGCGCGGCCTGATGGCAGCCGAGGTGTTTTTGCACCCGCTCGGTCAGGATGCGGATGGACTCGTCGTAAAAAGGCGCTGCCGCAACCAGACTGGCCAACTCGACCAGCGCGGCGGTCTGCTCGACCGCGTGTCGCTGGCCATGCGTCTCGTCGTGCAGGAAGCCGTAGTGCAAAAACCCGAGCGAGGCCTGCAACACGGCGACAAAGGGCTGGATGTCGTCAAGCGAGGGTGCCGCGAGCACGAGGTTAACCACGCCGCGAAGCTGGCCGGCGTGCGCCACCGGCACGGTGATCACGAAGTGCTGCGCCTTGATCGCGAGGGGCTCGATCAAGACGGTGGATTTCGCGAGCGCACGGCGGACCACGTCGTTGATCTCCTCCAGCATCGCGTCCTCGAAACCACCCTTGTTTTCGCGCCAGATCACCTCGCGCCAACTGAGTTGGCGGGCGGAGATTTCGAGATAGGAAACGCCCACGCCGTTGGTCAGGCGAAGGACGTAGGCAAGGATATCACGTGTGCGCCGCCCCGTGGCGGAACGGTCCTCCGCCATGCGGGCCAGCTCCGCACCGATGGAGAGCAAATTGATCGGCCCGGCCAGGCTGAGCTCGGCGGCGGCCTTGGAGGCGGTCTTGTCGGCGGTGGCGCGGGTTTGCATCGAGCAGATAACTCAAACCGCCGGCCGCGCACGGCCGACGGAGGAGCAATGGGCGATTAGCGGAAACCTACCCCTTCACCGGAGGCAGGCTGGCGCGTTGCACGCCGTTCGCTTCGGCTGCCGTGGTCTCGATGCGCTTGAGCGTTTGCTGCAAGGCGGCGAGCAGGCGGCGGGCGCCGGCGGGCGACATGGCGATACGGGTATGGATGGGAATAAGCGATTCGCCGGTGTTCGCATCGGGAACCGGGCCGGAGGAGAAATCGAGAAACACCTCGTCAGCCGAGCCGGTGAGCACGGTCTGGTTGGCGTAACGCGCGGAATACTCCTCGTATTTCACTTTGATCTTACGCTGTTGGTTCGGGTCGTTGGGGGTGGATTGGGCCATGTGACAGCGCTAGGAATCCGACCCGTGCGGTTCAACTCCCAAATCCAACCGAGTCCGCGTCGTCCGCGCAGCTTACGCCGCCGTTGACGCGGCCAACCACGATGAGTTGTGTGGAAGTTTAACCGAGCGGCGGTGCCCGTGACCCGCCACTCGATCTCCCCATCACGGACTCCCGTCAGCGAACCCCGTCAGCACCGCATCCTCTATGGCAACCGTCGTCATCTCCAACCTCGAAAAGGTTTACAGCGAAGCAAAAGGCCCCGGCGTAAAAGTCGTCCACGGCATCAACCTCGAAATCAAGGACCGCGAATTCATGGTCCTCGTCGGCCCCTCCGGCTGCGGAAAATCCACCACCCTGCGCATGGTCGCCGGCCTCGAGGAAATCTCGGGCGGCACCATCTCGATTGACGGCACGGTCGTGAACAACGTCCTCCCCAAGGACCGCGACATCGCGATGGTTTTCCAAAACTACGCCCTCTATCCGCACATGTCGGTCTACGAGAATATGGCTTTTGGCTTGAAGCTGCGGAAGTTTCCCAAGGCCGAGATTGACGCCCGCGTGCGCGAGGCCTCCGCCATGCTCGGCCTCGACGCCTACCTCGACCGCAAACCCAAAGCCCTCTCCGGCGGCCAGCGCCAGCGTGTCGCCGTCGGCCGCGCCATCGTTCGCAAACCCAAGGTGTTTCTCTTCGACGAGCCGCTCTCCAACCTCGACGCCAAGATGCGCGTCTCCACCCGCACCGAGATTTCCAAGCTCCACGCCCGTCTTGACGCCACCATGATCTATGTGACGCACGATCAGGTCGAAGCCATGACCATGGGCGACCGCATCTGCGTGATGAAAGACGGCCGCATCATGCAGGTCGCCACACCGCTCGAGCTCTACAACAAGCCGGAAAACGTCTTCGTCGCCGGTTTCATCGGCAGCCCGCCGATGAACTTCTTCAAGGGGCGTCTGCAAAAATCCGCGACCGCCGCCGGCCTGCTCGAGTTTATCGAAACCAACGACAAAGCCACGCCAGTGCGCGTTACCCTTGATGCCGCGCTCTCCGCCAAGGGCGCCGCCTACGTGGGTAAAGAAGTGATTTTCGGCATCCGCCCCGAGGACGTGCTCGACACCGCCACCTCAGCCTCGCCCAACCCCGCCCACACCGCCGAGGTGAAAGTAGAGGTCTCCGAGCCGATGGGCGCCGAAACGTATCTCTACCTCGCTACCGGCTCCACCAATTTCATCGCCCGCGTGCGCCCGACCGACCGCTTCGATGTCGGCCAATCGGTGAAGGTCACGTTCAAGATGGAAGCCGCACACCTCTTCGACCCCGCCACCGAGCAAGTGCTGAAGTAACGGCAACCTCATAGGTTCCGCTCCGGTGATTCGGGTCGTAGTGGCGAGCGCCCTGCGGCCCTTTTCGTCCTACGCCAGCTCCAAACCGGGCGCGATTTCCAGCGCGTCCGCACCGTCTCCAAGATCGCTGAAGCGGACCGCCGGATCCGCCCACGCGGCGAAGGCGATCATGCCGGCGTTGTCTCCCGTATGCTTCGGCTCCGCCGCGAAAAGGGCGAGACCGCGCTCACTCGCCAGAGCACCCAATGCCTCGCGCAAGTTGCGGTTGTTGGCCACGCCGCCCGAGAGCCCGACGCTGCGGTAACCACCGCGCTGCAACGCCGCGCCCGTCTTGCGCACCAGCGCATCCATCACCGCCTGCTGGTAGCTCGCACAGAGGTCGGCCTTTCGCGCCTCGATCTCCGGCGGCGTCATTTTTTCCAGTTGATAACGCAGCGCTGTCTTCAATCCCGAGAAGCTAAAACCCAGCTCCGCCTTCGGGCCTAATCCGCGCGGGAAATCATACGCATCCGGCTTCCCGCCCGCCGCCAGTTTCTCCACCAGAGGACCGCCGGGGTAGCCGAGACCGAGCAGTTTCGCGCCTTTGTCCAACGCCTCCCCCGCCGCGTCGTCGCGCGTGGTCGAGAGCACCGTGATGCGGCGCTCCTCGTCGAGCGTGGCGAGCAGAGTGTTGCCGCCTGAGACCACCAACGCGAGGTGCGGCAGCAGGCCTGCGAACTCACGCTCAAAGGCCCCCGACGCTCGCAAGTGGAGCGCGATGAAGGGCGAAAATACGTGTCCGCGCAGGTGGTTCACTCCCGCCAGCGGTTTGTCCAGCGCGAGCGCGAGCGCCTTGGCCGAGGCCAGTCCGATCGCGAGGCAGCCCGCCAGTCCCGGCCCGTGCGTCACCGCGATTTGCGTTATCCGCGCAAAGTTATCCGACGCGTCCCGTGCCCGCTCCAGCAGCGGCTCCAGTGTGCGCAGGTGCTCTCGCACCGCCAGATCCGGCACCACGCCGCCGTGGCGTTCGTGAATCGCGATCTGGCTGTGAATCCACTCCGCCCGCAGCCCGACGACCGGATCAAACAACGCGACCGCGCTTTCGTCACACGAGGTTTCGATCGCGAGAATCATTTCGCCGTCTCCGCCTTTGCTCCGGAGAGTTTCTCGCGCATGACGCGATACGCCGCCTCCAGCTGCAAGTCGGCCGCAGGCTCGACTCCGAACTTAGCCTTGAACTCCGCCGCGTCTTTCACGTCCGGCCGCAGGCGGCCGAGGAAAACCGCCTTTTCCTGGTCTTTGGTGAACGCCACCACGACATCCGGTTCGATGCCCTTTTCATGAATGACCGCGCCCGAGGGTGTGTAATACCGCGCCGTGGTGAGGCGCAGCGCGGCGTCGTCCCTAAGTGGGAAGATCGTCTGCACCGACCCTTTGCCAAAACTCTTTTCGCCCACAATCACCGCGCGTTTCGTATCCTTGAGCGCGCCGGTCACGATCTCGGCCGCACTCGCGCTGCCGCCGTTGATCAACACAGCCATCGGCATCGCCACGCGCGAACGCTTTCCCTTTGCACGATACTCGTTCCGGTCTTCGGTCTCCCTGCCTTGCGTGTAAACCACCAGCTCGTCGCGCTCGAAAAACGGTTCCGCCACCTCCTCCGCGGCCGTGATCAGGCCGCCGGGATTATTGCGTAGATCTATCACCAGCGCGCGCATTCCCTTTGTTTCCAAGTCAGCCAGCGCCTTGGCAAATTCGTCACCGGTGCGCTCGCCGAATTGCGTGAGGCGAACGTAGGCCACCCCGTCCGCCGCCAGCTCGACGTCTCGCACGCTGTCCACCCGGATGACTTCGCGTTTGAGCGTGAATTCCACTTCGCGCTCGGTCGTCGCCGCGCCCTCCGCCCCCTCTGCCCCCGCCGCTCCCGCGTCCGACCGCAGAACGGTCAGGTTCAGCGTGCTGCCCGGTTTTCCGCGCAAGCGCCGCACGAGTTCGGTGAGTTTTAAATCCGTCACAGTCTCGCCATCCACTTTCGCGATCACGTCGCCGCGCAGAATTCCCGCCCGTTCTCCGGGCGAGCCTGCGATCGGGGCCACCACGACCACGCGTTTTTCCACTTGCTCGACTTGCACGCCGATGCCGCCGAATTGATTTCCGATGTCTTCCTCGAGCTGGTGATACGCAGTCGCATCGAGATACTCGGTGTAGCGGTCCAGCGGCTCCAGCACCCCGGCAATGGCGCGCGCGGCGAGTTCATCGCCTTTGACTTTGTCGGCCTCGACCGAGTGCTTGTTGACCAGCAACATTACCTCACGCACCCGGGACGCGGCGTTTTGCGTCTCGCGATTCGGCAGCAAGCCCCACGCCGCCGCAACCTCCAGGCCGCCCACCGCCACGAGGTAACCGAGCACGGCGCAGAATCCGAGCGTGAGAATCCGTTTGAACATGCGCGCACTGTGGCCATGCGCTTCGTTTTGTAAATGGGATCATCCACCACACCGCCCCGCCCCCTCGTCGCCCCGGTCGCGCCGCTCGACCCCGTCTTTCGCGCCGCCTTCGAACGCGAGGCCGGCCCGGATCTGACTTTGCGTTTCGACCGGTTCATGGCCCTCGCCCTCTACGATCCGCTTGTCGGCTACTACCGCCGCGACCGACCGCGCGTGGGGCGCTCGGCCGGGAGTGACTTCTACACCGCCACCAGCCTCGGCCCGATCTTCGGCGAACTCGTCGCCGCCGCCTGCGCAAAAATGCTCACCGCCGCCGGACTCGACCCCGCCGCACACACCTTCGTCGAGCTCGGCGCCGAGCCTTCCGGCGGCGTGCTCCCCAGCGGTGCGCCCCACCCTTTCGCCGCCTCGCGCACGGTCCGCGTCGGCGAACCCCTCGCGCTCGCCGGCCCTTGCGTGGTATTCTCCAACGAACTTTTCGACGCCCAACCCGTCCGACGTTTCATCTGCCGCGCCTCCGCCTGGCACGAGCTCGGCGTCGCCCTCGCGGCCGGTTCCCTGCACGAACACGACTTCGGCCCGGTTCACGCGACCGACAATGCGGCCACCTTTTTCCCTCCCGCCGACGCCACCCCCGAAGGTTACCAATTCGACGCCCCCCGCGCCGCCGCCACCCTCGCCGCCGAGATCGCGAACCAGCCCTGGCACGGCCTTTTCGTCGCCTTCGACTACGGTAAATCCTTCGCCGCGCTCGCTCACGAAACTCCCCAAGGCACCGCCCGCGCCTACCACCTCCAAACCCAGCACAACGACTTGCTCGCCCACCCCGGCGAACAAGATCTCACCGCCCACGTCTGCTGGGACTGGCTCGCCTCCGCCCTCCGCGACGCCGCTTGCCGCGAGGTGGGCGTCGTTTCGCAAGAATCGTTTTTAGTCCACCACGCCGGCCCGTGGATCGCCGAGACGCTTGCCCGTGAGATCTCGGCCTCCAGCCCGCGCAAACGCGCCCTCATGCACCTGCTCCATCCCGCCCAGATGGGCCAGAAGTTCCAGGTGCTCCACGCCCTCAAACCCGCCTGATCCGGCCGGCCCTTGCCGCTTCTAAAGTGCGCCGACCTTTCTATCGTCTCCTCCTGACATGACGCTTGCCCGCGCACCCGTCGCCACGTTTTCCTCAACTCCTTTCAACGCCATGTGCCAAATTCCCTCCTCCACGCCCCGCCCCCACTCCTCTGTTGTCGTTGATGGCAACGACCGCGCCCCCGCCCGCTCGATGCTCCGCGCCGTCGGCTTCACCGACGAGGATTTCCAAAAGCCCCAGATCGCCGTCGTCTCCAACGCCAGCGACATGACGCCGTGCAATGTCCACCTCGGCGACCTCAGTGACCACGCCCGGAAGGGTGTCGCCGACGCCGGCGGCAAGCCCGTTTACTTCAACACCATCACCGTCACCGATGGCATCAGCATGGGCACCCTCGGCATGAGATACTCCCTCGTCTCGCGCGATGTCATCGCCGACTCCATCGAGACCACCGTCGCCGCCGAGGGTTTCGACGGCGTCATCGCCATCGGCGGTTGCGATAAAAACATGCCCGGCGCGATGATCGCCATCGCCCGCCTCAACCGCCCCGCCGTCTTCATCTACGGCGGCACCATCCTCCCCGGTTTCCTCTCTAACGACACCGAGAAGAAAAAACCCCTCGATATCGTCTCCGTCTTCGAGGCCGTCGGCAAACACGCCAAGGGCGAGCTCGACGACGCCGGCCTCAAGGAGGTCGAGAAGTGCGCCATCCCCGGCCCCGGCTCCTGCGGCGGTATGTATACCGCGAATACGATGGCCTCCGCCATCGAGGTCCTCGGGCTCAGCCTGCCCAACAGCAGCGCCCAGCTCGCCGTCGGCAAAGAGAAACGCGACGACTGTGAGCGTGCCGGTGCCGCCGTCATGGCCATGCTCAAGAAGGGCATCAAGCCCCGCGACATCCTCACGAGAAAGGCGTTTGAGAACTGCATCACCGTCTGCACCGCCCTCGGTGGTTCCACCAATCTCGTCCTCCACCTCCTCGCCATCGCCCACTCCGCAGAGGTCC
>JAIYBI010000368.1 GCA_027488595.1 Opitutaceae bacterium
AAACGCTCCGGCGTGAGGCCGTGGCGGCGAAGAAGGCGGGCGTAGGTGGCGTCGTCTTTTTCGGATACGACCTCGAGGGCGAGAAAGTGCGGCGCGAGGCCGGAGGCGGCGATTTTGCGCTCCTGGTGGTGGAGGTCGCCCTTGGTGATGAGCAGGAGCGGGTGGCCGGCGGAGGCGAGGGACGTGAGCACGGCGGGCACGCCCTCGAGAAGCTCGACGGGGTGGGCGAGGATGTCGCGACCGAGTTCCAGGATGGCGGAGAGTTCGGAGGCGGGGATGCGGCCGGCGGTGAGGGCGATGGCGGTCTCGATGGCCGAGAGGGTGAATCCTTTCGCACCGTAGCCGTAGAGGTGGAGGTTGCGCATCTCGGTGGCGAAGAGAGTGCGCTCGACGGTGGCGGCGTCGTGGTGGGCGGCGAGGAGGGCGAAAAACTTTTCGTGCGCTGCGGCGAAGAGAGTTTCGTTGTGCCAGAGGGTGTCGTCGGCATCGAAGCCGAGGGCGAGCGGAGGGAGGGCGGTGCTGGACGGCATGGCGCTACTCAGGCGGCGGAGGCGGTGGCGCGCAAGCCGTGCGAATTTCCCCGATGCGGCAGGGGTGCGCGGCGGCTGTGCCTTGAGCAGTTCTAGTTGAGGCGTAGCTGAATTCCTCAGCGATCAGGTGACGGGAAAATTGGCGCAAAGAACGCAGGGATCACAAAGAAAACAGCATAGCCCGGTATTTTTCTCTATGGTGTCTGCGTTCTTTGTGGCGACGGTTTTGTTTGAATTGCTCTAAACGAAAACAGCCCGCTGCGCGTGGCGGCGGGTTGAGGGAAAGCCGGTTTGTTCCGGCGGCGGGAAGGCGCCCTACTTGATGATCAGATTATTGTGGACCTGTTGCACGCCGGAGACGCCCGCGGCGATGCGACCGGCGGTTTCGCGCTGAAGCTCGTTGTTCACGAAGCCGCTGAGCTGGACTACATTTTTGAAGGTCGTCACGCTGATCGCGTAGGATTTCACCGTGTCGTCCTCCAGCAGGGCGGTCTTTATCTTGGCGGTGATGATGGAGTCGTCCACGTATTCGCCGGTGCTGCTTTTGGTGGGAGTGCCGGCGCAACCGCTGGCGAGGAAGCCGACGGAGACGGCGCCGAACAAGGCGCAGACGGTGAGGAGGCGGGTGATGGTGAGGGAGGTTTTCATGGGAGTGTGGTGGTGATTTGCAGAGTGAAACGAGTGCGCGGACACTCTAGAGGGAATGCCGGGCGGCGCCGATGGGGTATAACCCGCGGGCAGCAAGGCGGATCGAAACTGCGGATGTCGGGAACTTACGTCGGGCGGCGGCATCTACGGGTTGCCGTGGGGCGGGAAAGGTTTCCACTGCACGGCACTTGATGACTACACATTTTACGAAGATCGTGGCGGGACTGGGTTGGCTGGCGCTCGCCGTGGCGTCGGGAGCGGGGCCGGTGTCATCGGCCCGGGCCGAGACGGCGGCGGTGACGGCGACGGCAGAGGTGAAAGGCGGAGGCAGTGCTGCGGCGGTGAAGCTGTTGAAGGAAATCGTGGCCCGGCAACGCACGGCGCTGGCCGAGGTGGCGAAAAAGGAGACGGCGGACGAGGCGGAGGACGTGCGGCCGAAATTGCAGCGCGTGGCGGACGACTATGAGGTGCTGGTGAAGGCGCATCCGGATTTTGCGGCGGCGTGGGCGGCGTATGGATTGTTTTTGTGCGAGCCGGTGGTCGAGCAACGGAGGACGGCGCTGGCGCTGCTGTTCAAAGCCAACGGGCTCGACGGCGAGCTGCCGGTGGTGAAAAACCAGATCGGAGTGCTGCTGGCGGAGGAAGGGCGCATGATCGAGGCGCTCAACTATTTCCTCGCGGCCAGCGACCTCGCGCCGCAGGAGGCGCTTTATCACTTCCAGATCGGGTTGGTGCTCGATGAGGCGCGGGAGAGTTTTTTAAAGACGAACGCGTGGACGGCGGCGACGATTGACAAGACGGTGCTGGAAGCGTTTCGGCGCTCGGTGGAACTGGCGCCGGAGCGGACCGACTACGCCTATCGCGCGGCCGAGGTCTACTACGGGCTGGCGGAGCCGCGCTGGGAGGAGGCGTTGAAGGCATGGTCGGCGCTGGAGCGGCGTTTGAAGGGCGACATCGAGAAGCAGGCGGTGCGGCTGCACATGGCGCGCGTGCAGTGGAAAATCGGTCACGCGGCGGTGGCGCGCGAGCTGGCGGGCTCGGTGGGCGTGGCGGAGCTGAAAGGACAGAAGGCGAAGCTGCTGGCGGAGTTTGACGCGGAGGACGCGGCGGAGGCGGCGGCGAAAAAGGCGGGCAGATAGGGCTGGCGCGAGAGGCGGTCCGCCGTGTTGGCTTAAGCGATGTCATTGATTGATAAAATTGAGAGAAGGGCGCCGTGGATCGCGGCACCGCATGTGGTGCTCGCGCTGGTGGCTGGGCAGACGTTTTTCTATCTTACGGGAATGCTGGGCATGGTGGACATCTCGCGGCTCGGGCTGGCGATGGAGCTGGTGCGGGCAGGCGAGTGGTGGCGGGTGTTTACCTTTGTGTTCTATCCGCCCACGACGCACTGGGCGCTGGTGGCGTTCGGACTCTACTGCTTTTACATGATCGGCGGAGCGCTGGAACAGGAGTGGGGTCGGGCGAAGCTCAACCTCTACCTTCTCACCGGCTACGGGCTGACCCTGGCGGCCGCGGTGATCGTGCCGGGGGCGTGGGTGGACAACTATTTCGCGGGCGGGGCCTTGTTCCTGGCTTTCGCGTATTTGAATCCTAACTACGTTTTCTACGTGTTCATGATCCTGCCGGTGCAGGTGAAGTATCTGGCGCTGGTGGCGTGGATTTACTTCGGGTATTTGTTCTTCACCCAAGGGCTGCCGACGAAGCTCCTGGTGCTGGCGGCGACGGGTAACTTCCTGTTGTTTTTCGCGAACACCCTCTGGCGCGACATCAAGACGGGGCGGCGGCACATGGCTGGCCAGGCGAAGCGGCGCGGCGAGCAGCGCGAGGCGGCGGCGGCGGGGCCGCGGCATCAGTGCGCGGTGTGTGCTAAAAACAGCGACACGCATCCCGAGGAGGATTTCCGGTATTCGGCGGACGATCGCTGCTACTGCTCCGAGCATCGGCCGAAGAAGCCGGTCGCGACGGCGGGGAGCCCGACGCCATGAGCAAGATTTCCAAGGGCACGAAACCGAAAAACGCCGCCGTCGCCGGTGCGCTGACCACGCTGCCGCCGACCTCGCAACTGGCGACGCTGGGCGGGTGGATTCTCTTCGCGGAGGATGTTTACGGGCGGGCGAAACTGGCGCTCGGGCAGATCACGGACAACGCGCACGACGAGGCGCTGTATTTGTTTTTGCGCACGCTGGACTGGCCGCTGGAGAGCGGGCCGGAGGTGCTGGATAAGCCGCTCTCGACGATGCAGCGGATCGCGTTGCGCGAGGTCTTGCGCAAGCGGGTGGAGCAGCGCGTGCCGGCGGCGTATCTGACGCGCGAGGCGTGGCTGGGTGGCTTGAAGTTTTACGTGGATGAGCGGGTGATCATCCCGCGCAGTTACTTTGTGGAGCTGATCCCGGTGCTGGCGGATTTGTTGCCGGCGGGCACGGTGGTGCGGCGGGCGGCCGATGTGTGCACCGGCTCGGGCTGCCTTGCGATCTTGATGGCCGGGGAATACCCGGAGGCGAAGGTGGACGGGTTGGATTTATCGCGCGAGGCGCTGGAAGTGGCGGCGATCAACGTTAAGACGCTCAAAATGGGCAAACGCGTGGCTCTGCACGCGAGCGATGTTTTCGACGCGGTGCCGCCGCCTGCGGGCGGCTATGACATCATCGTGAGCAACCCGCCCTACGAGCCGAGCGCGCATGTGGACAAACAAGATCCCGAGTTCGCGGCCGAGCCGCGCATGGCGCACGACGGCGGCGCCGACGGCTTGGTGATTGTGCGCAAGCTGCTTCGTCAGGCGCGGGAGCGGCTCGCGCCGCACGGCATCGTGGCGGTGGAAATCGGCGGGCTGCGCAAGGCGGTCAATCGCGAGTTCGCGGCGCTGGCACCGGAGTGGCTGGAGACGGAGGACGGCAGCAACTGCGTGTTTGTGGTGCGCGAGGGATTGTTGCGGAAGTGGAAAGGTTGACCGGCGGCGAGCGGTGAGAGGGAGGCGGCCGAAGACGGGATTAGCGCGCGCGAAGTGCGGGCGGAGGTTGCGCCGGGTGCGGGGCGCGGCGATGGGTGGGGGGTGTCCATGCACTTTCCCGTTCATTTGTTTTTCCCACTCGCGAGCAGTTTTGGCTACGTGTTCGCGGTGCTGTTGTTGAAGCGTTCGGCGGACTGGGGTGTCGGCGTGTGGCGCACTGCGTTCATCTCGAATCTGGCGATGGGGGTGACGTTCTCGGCGTTGCTGCTGCTGGGCGGGACGGGGCAGCCGGTGTCGGTGTGGTGGCAACCGGTGCTCTCGGGCGGGTTGTTTTTCGCCGGACAGATTTTCACTTTTATGGCGCTGCATCACGGCGATGTTTCGGTGGCGACGCCTGTGCTCGGATTGAAAATCGTGTTGGTCGCGTTCAGCAGTGTGTTGCTGCTGCCGGACCCGGTGCCGTTGAAGTGGTGGGTGGCGGCGGGGCTGAGCTCGCTGGCGATCGTGTTGCTGAGTCGCGGCGAGACGCGGCCGCGTCATGCGGCGGGGCGGACGGTGGTGTTGTCCGCGTTGGCGGCGCTGTGCTTCGCGTTGACGGATGTGCTGGTGCAGAAGTGGGCGCCGGCCTGGGGCGTGGGGCGGTATCTGCCCTTCATGTTCGCGGTGGTGGCGGTGTTGTCGGTGGGCTTGATTCCGTTTTTCAGCGCGCCGCTGCGGGCGGTGCCGAGGCCGGCGTGGGGCTGGTTGGCGGGCGGGGGCGTGTTGCTCGCGTTGCAGGCGGGAAGCATGGCTTACGCGCTGGGGGTTTTTGGCGACGCGACGGCGGTGAACATCGTGTATTCGGCGCGCGGCCTGTGGAGCGTGGCGGCGGTGTGGTTGATCGGGCACTGGTTCGCCAACGAAGAACAGCGGCTGAGCCCGGCGGTGCTGCGCAGCCGGCTGGCGGGGGCGGGCCTGATGCTCGCCGCGATCGCGCTGGTGGTGGCGGGCTGAGGGGATGCCCGGCCTAAGGCCGCGCCGGCGGTAGGGCTTCGGAAGTGAACCAAGGTTGCAGGGCGCGCGGCACGGCTTCGTCGGTGGTGCTGAGGGCGGGGTCGGGGCGATCGAGCAGGCGATACCAGGCGGAGAGCGAAGCCAGGGCGGGGGCGTAGGTGCGTTCTGTGCGGGGTGGCTTGGCGCTGTAGGCGACGAAGCGTCCGCCGGGTGCGTTGGCGATGAGGGTGTGGGTTTCCAGGAAACGGCGGGCGTGCGGGTGGGATGGATCGAGGTGCCAGGCGATCGGCTCCGATGTGGTTCTCGCGTGGTCGAGTCGCGCGCCCCACTTGGCTTTGTAGGCGAAGACACCGTCTTCGAAATAAGGCAGTGTGCCCCCAAAGATGACGGTGCGTTGGCCGATTTCGAAGGCGCGGCGCAGGCAGGCGTGGTAAACAGCGGCGATCACGCCGCGGCGAAGCAGGTCGCTGTCGCCTTGCAGCCAACCGAGTCGCATCAGGCGGTAGCCCCCCTCCTCTTTGCGGGTCAAAACGCCGGACACCCACCGCTCGCCTAGAAACACCTGGATCAGTTCGGTGTCCTCCGCAGCGAGCAGCTCCTGAAGCAGGGAAAGCGGAGCCGGCATCGCCTCGTCTCCGTGGCGGGACGTGATGGTCGGGAGATGAAGGCGGGAATGAAATTCGCCGACGCAGGCGGGATCGCGCGTGATGCGGACCTGAAAGCCCTGGCTGCGCACGCGGCGCAGATCGTCCAGCGCCGACGAGCCGAGGTTTCGGGTAAACTCTTCCCAAGTCGGGGGCAGATCCATGGTCAGGCAGACGAAGCGGGTGACGATCAATGCACCCTCGAGAGCGGCGGGGGAGAGGTCGGCGGCGACGCCGACCGCGAGGCCGTGGCGGCGGGCGAGACGGCGCATCGCGGGGCCGGCCTCGCGCCGGTGCAGCCCTTGGCGCAACGCGGGTTTCACGTCATCGCCGAGGAAGATGCGGGCAAAGTGTGCGTGGAGCCTGGTGGCTCCGAAGATGGCGACGGCAGCGCCGTCGGGTGCTTGGGCGACGACATGGATGTAGGGCGCGCTCAGCCGGCGATAGTGTTTTCTAATGCGACGGAGCAGCCAATGCATGGACGGAAAAGAAGCGCGGTCGGCGCGTCGGCGAAAGGTATTTCTGACGGGTTTAAAGGGAACGCGTCAGTGCTTCGCTCACAAACCAAGGGCGCAACAAGGCGGGCACCTCGGGGTGGGTGGTGGCCGTGGCCGGATCGGGGGCGGGCAGCAAGCGATACCAGGCGGAAAGAGAGCCCATCAGCGGGCCGCAGGTTGCGGCGGTGAGGGGCATGGCCGCGCCAAAGGCGATGAAGCGATTATCCTGCCCGCGAGCGATCAAGGTGTGGGCTTCGAAAAAACGGTGCACGTGCGGGTGGGCGGGGTTGAGCAACCAAGCCGAGTCGGCGGACCTGGTTTCCTGGGCATCGAGTTGCGCACCCCACTGCGTCTTGTAGGCGAAAAGAGGGTCTTCGAGAAAAGGGAGCGTGTTGCCGAGGACGAGAGTGGGCACGCCCAGATTACAGGCGCGGTCGAGCACGGCGTGATAAACGGCGGCGCGGGCGCCGCGTTCAAGGAAGGCGCTATCACCATTCAACCAGCCGTGGCAAACCAGGCGGTAGCGCTCGGGTTCGCGGACGGCCATGGCACCGGCGACCCATTGCTCGTCGAGGAAGATTTGGATGAACTCGGCTTTTTCGCCGGCGAGGATCGCTTGCAGCTCGGGGAGCGTCGAGGCGACGGGTTCCCCGCCGTGACTCGCGGCGACCGTGGGCGCGAAGAAATCGGCGTAAAACTCGGGCAGCAGATCGGCATCATGCGTGATGCGAAGGTGAAACTCCTGCGCGGCGATCAACGCGAATTCGGCGGCGGCGGTGGCCCCGAGATTCTTGTGGTAGGCGAGCAGGGTCGCTGGCAGCGGGATGGACAGGCAAACGTAGCGCGGGACGATCAAGGCCGCGGCGCGATCGTCGGGCGGAAGCACATCGGCTGGGCAGATAGCCAGGCCGTGCAGCTTCGAGAGTTTTTGCAGGGCCGGGGCGGCTTCGGCTGGCAGGTAATCCGTGTGCAAGGCCGGCGCGGCCGAGGCACCGAGGTAGGCGATCGCGAGCGCATCCTGTAGCCCGGGATCATCAAGGATGGCGATGGTGGCTCCGTCGGCGGCCTGCGAGGTGACCAGAACGTGATGGGTGCTCATCCGCTGGATCTGATTCTGAAGAATGTGTGGCAGCCATGACATCGCGTTGCGCAACCCAGCGTTGCTCGATAGATGTTAATCGTTGTTGAACTGCTGGCGAGGGTTGTTTTCGAGGAAGCCGGTTCTGGCACCGCGAAGGTTGAGTCGAGTTCCTCGCGCTTCCTTTCGTTAAAAATTAACCGTGCGACTCCGCTCGGAATCGGAGTTTTTTCACCACGAAACACACGAAAGACACGAAAGTCGAAGGGGAGGAATCGAGTGGTATTGGGGCGGTATTCTTTTCGTGTCATTTCGTGTGTTTCGTGGGCAATGGATCGGGTCGCTGGTGCTCCCCGCTTCGGCTCGAGCCGGTGCGGTGGGGGCGATCCGCTCCAACTTCGAGAGGCCGAGGAGAGGTCGTTGCGACACTGAAGCGAATGCAGTTTGATGCTGCCGCTAAGCTCAGTCGTTGAAGTGCTGGCGAGGGTTGTTTTCGAGGAACTCGGCGATGAACTTGGCGAAGGTGGCGCCGAACTCTTCGCGCTTTTTTTCGCCCATGCCGAAGATGCCGTGCATGTCGCGCTCGCGGGCCGGGTAGTCGCGGGCCATCTGGCGGAGGGTCTTGTCACCAAAAATCACATACGCCGGCACCTCGCGCTCGTCGGCGAGGCGCTTGCGGAGCTTCTTGAGCTCGGCGAGCAGGATCTCGTCGCAGGCGACGTCGCCTTCGCGGCGGATGGGCGCGCGTTTCGCTTTGGGTGTGACGTCGGGGGTCTCGGTGAGCTGGACGGGGCGGCGGCTCTTGAGCACATCGAGCCCGGACTCGGTGAGCTCAAGCGTGGGATATTCGCCGGTGCCGGGGGCGACGTAGCCGAGGCGTTGTAATTCGCGGCCGACGGAGAGCCAGCGGGCGCGGGGGAGGTCGCCGCCGATGCCGTAGGTGCTGAGGCGGTCGTGGCCCCATTTGAGGACTTTTTCGGTCTTCGCGCCGACGAGGACTTCGACGACGTGGTTCAGGCCGACACCGAAGCGGGAGGCTTGGCGGCAGCGGTAAACGCAGGATAGGAATTTTTGTGCGAGCACGGTGCCGTCGTAGGTGTCGCGCGGCTCGTTGCAGTTGTCGCAGGCGGCGCAGTTATCGAGCGGGAAGGTTTCGCCGAAGTAGGCGAGCAGTTCGCGGCGGCGGCAGCCGGTGCTCTGGCCGTAGCTGGCCATGAGGCGGAGCTGCTGGCGGGCGCGGGCCTGCTCGGCGGCGTCAGTCATCTCGTCGAGGAAGTGGGTTTGTTTGGCGATGTCGCCGCCGCTGAAAAGCAGGAGGCAATCACCGGGCAGACCATCGCGTCCGGCGCGGCCGGTTTCCTGGTAGTAGCCCTCGATGTTTTTAGGGAGGTCGTAGTGGATGACCCAGCGGACATTGGGTTTGTTGATGCCCATGCCGAAGGCGATGGTGGCGCAGATGATCTTGGTCTCGTCGCGGAGGAAGAGCTCCTGGTTACGGGCGCGTTCGGTGGCGTCGAGGCCGGCGTGGTAGGGCTTGGCGGCGTAGCCCCGGGCGGCGAGGGATTCGGCGACGCGCTCGGAGGTGGCGCGGGAGGCGCAGTAAACGATGCCGGACTCGTCCTCGCGGCGCTTCACCCAGTCTATGATTTGTTTCAGCGGCTCGTCCTTCGGGAGGACCTTGTAGGTGAGGTTGGGGCGGTTGAAGGAGGCGACGAAGACGGCGGGATTGCGCAGGCGCAGGTGTTTGACGATGTCCTCGCGCACGCGCTCGGTGGCGGTGGCGGTGAGGGCGATGATGGGGATCTCGGGCAGGAGGTCGCGGAGCTGGGCGATCTGGCGGAATTCGGGGCGGAAATCGTGGCCCCATTCGGAGACGCAGTGGGCCTCGTCAATGGCGAGGCACTGGACGTTCCAGGCGCGGAGGTTTTCCTTCCAGTTGTCGAGCATCAGGCGCTCGGGTGCGACGTAGAGCAGGCGGAACTCGCCGCGATGGAGGCCGGCGAGACGCGAGCGCGCGGTGGCGGAGTCGAGGGACGAGTTGAGAAACGTGGCGGCGACGCCGGCGGCCTGCATCTGGTCCACCTGGTCCTTCATCAGCGCGATGAGCGGCGAGACGACGACGGTGAGGCCGGTGCGGTGAAGGGCCGGGAGCTGGAAACACATGGACTTGCCGCCGCCGGTGGGGAGCAAGGCGAAGACATCGCGGCCCGCGAGGGAAGTCTCGATAATCTCGCGCTGGAGCGGGCGGAACTCGTCGTAGCCAAAGGTGGTGCTGAGAGTGTGGAGAAGTTCTTCGAGAGTCGGCACGGTGCGGGTGCGGACATCGAAGGGGCGGCGGGCGAACAGCCAATCCCGAAGTTGACCAAAAGCGCGATGTGCGGGCAGGGCCGGGAGAGTGCTGCGGGTTGGGGGCGTGAGCAGGGCTCGCGATTGGGGGGCGTGCCATTAGCGCGAACGCGGGCTGGCATAATCAATGCTTACGGGAAGGTATGCGCGGCGTCCTCTCCATCAGCTCGGTGCTTGGGCTGGTCTTGGCGTTGGTGTGGCACGGGCCGGCTGAGAGGGAGTTGTCGGGAGATCGGCAGGTCGTTTACGCGGAGTCTGAGGAGCGGTTGACGGGATTCTTCGCCTTGGCTGCGGACGCGAGCCGGGTGGCGGATTGCGATGCGACGGTGCAGGTGAATCCCAACAGTGATTTCTTCGGCGTGCCTGGCGCGCAGGGTTTTGAAGCGGGGTCCCGGTGGCGGACCTTGGGCAATCTTTTGGAACGTGCGGAAGACATTCCGCATCGTGCGGTGTCGGCGCTTTATCCCGCACGTGGTCCGCCGAGTGAGAGGGCGTAGTCTACCGCGCCGCGTTCGTTCCTGAATGGGAGTCGAGTGCGTTCCGAACGAGGGGCCCGAAGAGGCCACTGTTCATTAGAAATCAAAATGCCGGACGGGGGCATCCCGTTTTTAGGAGAAGGAGATTATCACCATGTCATTTTTATCCAATCATCGTCTGCACTGGGGCGCGCATGACGCGATCACCCATCACATCCCCGTTCAGCTCGGGCTGATTCAACACGAAGAGATGCCGTCATCCGGATTGCGGACCGCGATCGCGACGGCGTCGGCGCTGTTTTCCGATGTCGTCGGCGATGCGCCGACCCTGCGGGAACTGCGCGAGGCGAAGCCCGGTTTGGTGGACGAGCCGGGGCCTTGAGTCGGAGTGGGTGTCGGCGGTCCGCGGGACGCCGAGTGATCTTCAGAGTCCGGTGCCGCGAGTGGCGTCGTCCTCGGCGGGGAAGAACCACGTCTCGTAAGCGAGCGTGGCGAGGCCCCACAGAAAGGCGGCCGCCATCGTGAGCCGGGCGGCGAGGGCTACGGCTGCGCCGATGCGGAGATCGGAGCCGAGGGCGTTCCAGTGGCCGAGCAGGTATTCCCAGTCGTGGCCCTCGATCTCGCGTCCGGTGCCGCCGCCGAGGAGGGGCAGCTCGAGCGCGCGGGCGTCGGAGATGTAGGGTGCGACATCGAGCGCGGCGTGGCCCGCCCACCAGAGACAGACGGCGGCGCCGTAGGCATCGCGGTTTTTGACGTAGAAGGCACCGGCGATGAAGAGGGGGAAAAGAACCTGCAGGCCGCTGCCCATGAACACGACGAGGGTCTGCGGTGCGCCGAGCATCATCGGGATGGCGTGGCCGGCCTCGTGGATGACGAGGTGGACGCCGTGCATGACGCCCGGGTCCCAGCCGAGGTCATCAATCGAGATGGTGAAATAGCGGGCGGACCAAACCATGAGGGCGACGAGGAAGACGGCGCTGGCGATGCGATTCCAGGCGGGGCGCGGCGTGTAGGCGGGGAAGAGAAGTCCGAGAATACGATGCACGGAAGCGACGGAACCACGCCGAAGGCGGCGGAGCACGGACAAAAAAAATCGGCGCGCCGGAGAGGCGCGCCGAGGGGGAGGAGGAGGAGGGAAACGTCGCGGTCGAGTTGAGGCGGCGACGGCGGAGGGAGAAAACGGGGATCGGACTACTTTCTCAGCACGGCGTTCCACCTCGCGAGGTTCGCGGCCTGGGCGGCGAAGAGGGCGGCGGTGGAGTCGAGGATCTCGATCTTCACAATTTTGTCGCCACGGGAGATGGTGTTAACGACATCCATGCCCTTGGTGACCTCGCCGAAGACGCTGTGTTTGCCATCGAGCCAAGAAGTGGCGACGTGGGTGACGAAGAACTGGCTGCCGTTGGTGCCGGGGCCGGCGTTGGCCATGGAGAAGATGCCGGGTTTGCTGTGGCGGAGGGAGGCGTCGAACTCGTCGGCGAAACGGTAGCCGGGACCGCCGCCGCCGGTGCCCTCGGGATCGCCGCCCTGGATCATGAAGTCGGGGATGACGCGGTGGAAAGTGAGGCCGTCGTAAAAACCCTTGGAGGCGAGGTTGA
>JAIYBI010000235.1 GCA_027488595.1 Opitutaceae bacterium
GAAATCCGCGAATTTGAGAAGTGAGGGGCGCGACCACCACCAGGGCTCGAGCGTCCTCGGGTCGCGGAAAGGCTAGAATCAGGACGGGGCGCTGTTTGGCGACTTGTCCCAAGTCTACAATCCAGACTTCGCCCGCGCGGGGTTCAGTAGGCACCCAGGGCATCCTCCCACTTTTTGCCTTGGGCCTCGGTGGATAGCACGGACTCGGGCGAGGTGCTGACGGTGAGCGGGAAATCCTTTCTGATTTCGATTTGGGCGAGAAAAATATTGAAGGCGTCGCCCGGTTTCATACCGAGCTTGGCGAGGATTTTTTCCGCGTTACGCAAACGGGTGGTGGGCACTCGGGCGCGAAAAAGGGTGGTGGATGACATGCGCTCATTTGTGCTCAAAAGAGTTCAGAGTGTCAACGGCGGTATCGGCTACCCTTGAACTCACGTTCAGGCCTACGGGGATAGGGGAGGACGGGGTCGAGTAATCGTTCTCGTTCTCATACTCATTCTCGGGTTTGGTCTCTGATGCTGCGGGCGGGGGTTTAGTCGGACGAGAACGAGAACGATTACGAGAATGAGAACGAGGGGGAGGCGGTTCGTGGGGGTAATCTTCGGAGTGGGGTGCGAAGATTACGTGGAAAACGGGGGCTGAAGGTGCGGCTCGACCAACCGCACAACGTAGGTGTGAATATCCCTGGCCTGCGCGAGTGCGAGTATCGCCTGCTCCATTGTCGGCTCCATCACGTCGCCGGGATAACGAAATTCCGTTGCCAAAGGAGTGAGCGCTCGCGCTTGTTCTAAGGAGGCCATTCAAAACAAACTGGCTAAATCCACTTGGACTAGAAGCGCGATCCGGCGTTGCCGACCTCAGTCATTTACCTCTGGTAAAATCCTTTGTCGGCGCCTTGGCTGGCGCGCCAATTCCTGCGCGTCTTTATTCAGTTACTTTTGAATAGCCTCCTAAATAGGCTGAAAATCCCGGTTCTTTCGCGCGGCAAAGATGGAGCAGCGTCTCCAAATCGTGTGTTTTTGGGAAGATGCAATCGTGGCAGGTCAACCAAGCTTTAAGCGCTTTTTCCGCCGATTGCTGACAGTGATAAACTCCGGCAACCAAGAGTCGGTTTTCTTCTGCGATCAGCAGGCGGGCGACTCGCAAATCGTCGTCTGCCTTGGCCAGCCATGCCGCTACCAAACGACGTTTGGTCTCAACCATGGAGACGAATTCCTTCGCGTAGCACGGTGCTGGCCAGAGAGCAAACGACGGTTTGGTCCGCGTCCCACTCCTGACGTGTCAGCACTACAATGTCCTTGGGCGCGACAATGTCGCCAACCGCTTTCCTCGCCTCTACGCTGCGATTGTAACGCGGCACGTCCGAGTGAGGCACGACGACGAGAAAATCCATATCGCTATCCGGTCCGGCCTCGTGGCGGGCATGAGAACCGAAGAGGTAAATGAAATCCGGGTGGAGCGCCTTACCCAGGCGTCTCGCAATGGTGAGGGCGTCGTCGGGCAAAGCGACTGGGCTTTCCTTTAGCGAAGGTGTCATCACGAGCAGAAAAGTTACATTGGCCCGGTTTGCTCGCAAGAGCTATTCCGGTGGCCTCCCGCACCGACCCACCGTGTTGGTCAAACCGCTCCACATTACTGCCAGCCCGGCCACGATTTTAGGCTGCCTGGCTAAACTCTCAACGAGCCGCGAAAGCCTCGGCCGCTGTAGTAGGACTGGGCTCCGTTGTGGTAGATGAATACGCGGCCGTAGCGGCGATCACCAAAGAGGCCGCCCCCGAGCTTTCGGACTTCGGCCGGTGCCTCCACCCAGCTCGATGATTTAGTGTCGAAGGCACCCAACTTCTGCAGGGCGTGATACTCCTCCTCGGTCAAAAGCGTTATTCCCATCGCGGCGGCCATTTCGGTGGCGCAGGCCTTGGGTTTATGCTCCTTTCGCGAATCCAGTCCTTCTCGGTCGTAGCAGACGGCGGTGCGACCGGCGGGAGTTTCCGCCGAGCAATCCATAAAAATGTATTCGCCGCTTTGTTTGTCGTAACCGACCACATCCGGTTCGCCGCCGGATTTTTCCATTTCGCTTACTGACCATAGCTTGCCGGGCGTGGCCTCCAGCCGGGCTTTCACGGCGGGCCAGTCGAGGGCGGGGTGGCGTTTCATGTTTTGCACAAAACGCGCTTCGAGTGTGCCCAGCAATTCGGCGCGGGCTTTGGCGGGGAGTTCCTTGGGTTTTGGGGCGCTCTTCATGTCGGGTCGTTTTGGAGGGCAGTCGGGAGAAAGGCAATCGGGTGTCGGTCTTATGCCAATCCCCCAAGCTTTTAGAGTTTGGGAGGGACCGGCTCCGTCCGGTCCGTCGAGCATGGCCGACACGGAGGTCGGCCCTCCCTCAATCATCTAAAGTCGGAAAGGTTAGGATGTTTGGTAGTAAGGGGAATTCTGGCTAAGTGATGATCTGGCCGTCCTGCATTTGGAAAACGTGATCGCAACGGGTGGCGAGATCGGGGTTGTGGCTGACCATGAGCAGGGACTGGCCGCGGGCGTGGACGAGGTCGCTCAGCAATGCAAAAACGCGGTCGGCGTTGGTGTGGTCGAGATTTCCGGTGGGCTCGTCGGCGAGGATGAGGGCGGGGTCGTTGGCCAGGGCGCGGGCGATGGCGACGCGTTGTTGTTCGCCGCCGGAGAGTTGATTGCCGAGGCGGGCGGATTTGTCGGCGAGGCCCACGGCGGCGAGGAGGGCGGCGGCCTTCTCGCTCATGGCGTCGGGGTCGAGCCGGCCGAGTTTGCGCATGGGGAGCATGACATTTTCCAAGGCGGTGAATTCCTTCAGCAAAAAGTGAAACTGGAACACGAAGCCCATGTGCTCATTGCGCAGGGCGGTGCGGGCGGCGTCGTCGAGCGAGTGGGCTTCGTGGCCTTTTATGACGAGGCGGCCGGAGTCGGGTTGATCGAGCAGGCCGAGGAGATAGAGCAGGGTGGATTTGCCCGAGCCGGAGTGACCGGCGATGGCGTAGGTGCGGCCGGGCTCGATGGCGAGGCTCACTCCGCGCAGCGCCTGCACGCGGTTCTCGCCGGTGCCGAGCGAGCGCGTGAGGGAGTGGGCGGTGAGGACGGGCATGGCGCGAAAAAAGGGGAGGGCGGGGCGGTTCAGGTGCTGCTGCCACGAATGACGTCGCCCGGTTCGAGGCGGGCGGCTCGGCGGGCGGGCAGGTAGCTGGCGACGAGCACGACCACGGTGGCGATGAGGCCGGCCCACAGGTAGTGGGAAACGTCCCAGCTCACGATGAAGGTATCGCTGGCGAAGATGCCGCGGATGCGAATCGGGATGCGCGAGAGCCCGTAGGTGCCGGCGGCGGCGAGCGCCCAGCCGAGCACGATGCCGAGGGCGAGGATGATGCCGCCCAGCAGCATAAAAATCGTGGTAATGTCGCCGCGGGTGTAGCCCATCGAGCGGAGGATGGCGATCTCGCGGGTCTTGTCGGTGACGATCATCACGAGGGTGTTAAACATGCCGAGGCCCGAGATGAGGATGATGGTCGAGATGGTCAGCGCGGCGGAGATGCGCAGGACGCGGAAAACCTGGATCCAGGTTTTTTCCCGTTGTTGCCACGACATCGTCGCGTGGCCGGTGGCTTGCTGGATGCGGTCGGCGAACTCGGGGGCGCGATCGGAGTCAGCGATCGCGATCTGGATGAACGTGGCGCCGACGGGGCGCTTGAGCAGGCTGCGGGCGGCGGGCAGGTGGATGTAAACGCGTTCGCGGTCCACCTGCTCGATGCCGGTTTCGTAAAAGGCGGCGATGCGAAAGCGGACCGGGTCCGCGATGTTTTGCAGGAGAATGGAATCGCCCACCGCGAGATTCAGGCGGCGCGCGATACGAATGCCGACGACCACGCCGTAGGGATTCTCGGCGAAGGCGGCGAGGCTGCCGTCCACGATCTGGGTGGCGAGGTCGGAGACGGCGACGAAGGACGCGAGGTCAATACCGTGGGGTTTGCAGTCGTATTCGCGGAAGTTGGCGAGGAGGACGGCGTTGCCCCGGATGACGGGCGACGAGGCGGTGACGCCGGGGATCTGCGCGAGCGTTTCCTGAATAGCGGCGGGGTATTCCACGCCGGGGATGTAGCGCACGCCGCCATCCACGGTGACGGCGAACGTGCTCTCCGCCTCGGCGCGCAAAGGGCGGCGGGTGGACTGGATGCGGTCCTCGATGCGCACCATGCCGTTCACGCCGAGGATGGTCTTGATGAACTGGCCCTGGAAACCGGCGGTCTGGGCTTGGGTGATTACGAAAAACGCCACGCCAAAAACGATGCCC
>JAIYBI010000238.1 GCA_027488595.1 Opitutaceae bacterium
AGGGTTTGAAACTCATCTCCGGAGAAAGTGGCTTCTTCGCCTGCGCCTTGGATTTCGACGAAGCGGCCGCGGCCAGTCATGACGATGTTGCAGTCCACTTCCGCGTCTTTATCCTCTGAGTAAGGCGAGTCGAGCAAGGGACGGCCGCCGAGCAGGCCGACGCTGATGGCGGCGACGGAATCCTGGAGCGGGTTTTCCTTGATGCGGCCGGAGTCCAGGAGTGTCTGCACGGCGAGGCGGGCGGCGAGGTAGGCGCCGGTGATGGAGGCGGTGCGGGTGCCGCCGTCGGCCTGGAGGACATCGCAATCAATCCAGAGGGTGTTCTGACCCAGTTTCTGGAGATCTATAACGGCGCGGATGGAGCGGCCGATGAGTCGCTGGATCTCAACGGTGCGCCCGTCGAGCTTGCCGCGAGAGATGTCGCGCTGCTTGCGCTCGTGGGTGCTGTAGGGGAGCAGCGAATACTCGGCGGTCAGCCAGCCGCCGGGGACCTTCTGCTGTTTCATCCACGAAGGGACGTTGGGCTCGATGGTGGCGGCGCAGATGACGCGGGTGGTGCCGAAGGAGACGAGCACGGAGCCGGTGGCGTGGGGGGCGATGCCGGCCTCGAATTTAACCGGACGGAGCTGGTCGGGCAGGCGGCCGTCGGCGCGAAGGGCGTTGGGGGAAGACATGGGGTAGGGAAAGTAATGACGAATGACGAATGACCAATGACGAATGAAGGATGACGCTTGGCAGGCGGGCGGCGGATTTAGTCGCCGGTGGGAGGAGCTGGCGGGGCAGGCGGCGTGATAGGGGAGCGGGTGCCGGAGGACGGCTTTATGATGCGGGCGGGTTCCTCGGGTTTTTGCGCGGCCATGTGGGCGATGAGGCGGTCGTTAAAGGTCTTGGCCGGGTCGTGGCCCATACGCTTGAGGGCCTGCACCATTGAGGCGACCTCGACCAGCCGGGCCATGTCACGGCCGGGGCGAACGTAGAGGTCAATGGCGGGAAGTTGCAGGCCGAGGATATCGTAGTGGCTCTCCTCGAGGCCGGTGCGCTCCTCGATCGTTTCCGGCGTCCATTCCCTCAGGGTTACGACCATATCAAGACGCATTTCGGGGCGCACGCTGCTTATGCCGAACATCTCGGCCACGTTGATAATGCCGATGCCACGGCACTCCATGTAGCCGCGATTAAGGCTGCGGGCGGAGGCCAGCAAATCGCGCTCATCAATGAGCTTCACGATCGTGAGGTCGTCGGCGACCAGGGAGTGGCCGCGCTCGATGAGGGCGAGGGCGCACTCGGATTTTCCGGCGCCGGACTCTCCGCAGAGCATCACGCCGACGCCGCGGATATCGAGCGTGGTGGCGTGGACGGTGGTGGAGGGGGCGAATTCGTTATCTATGCAGAGAGTCGCCAGGTTCACCCAGTGCATGGTGATCATCGGCGTGCGGAAGATCGGCAGTTTGCGCTCGGCCGAGACCGCGAGCATGGGCGCGGTGGGCTGGAAGTTGCGGGTCAGCACGAAACACGGCACCTGGCGGTCCACCATTTCGTGCAGGATCCGGGTCTGCTCGGCCGGGTCGAGGGTGCGGAAAAAAGTCATCTCGGCCGCGCCCATGACCTGAATGCGTTTATTGGCGAAATACTTGAAAAAGCCGGTGAGCGCCAGAGAGGGACGGTTGATGGAACCCTCTCGGATGAGTCGGTGCAGGCCGGCTTCGCCGCAGATGAGTTCGAGCTTCAGTTTCTGGCGGTAGGTCTCGAGGAAATGGGCGACAGTGATACCGTGGATGGCTTTGTTCATGGTGGGGCAGGGGAGGGTGCGGCGCGGGCCTGCGGTGCGGGTTAGGGGCGGCTCAGAGGTTGAAGTTTTCGCCAAGGTAGAATTGGCGCGCTTCTGGGTCGTTGACGAGCGTGTCGGCGGAACCCTCCTTGAAGACGCGGCCCTCGCGGATGAGATAGGCGCGGTCCACGATTTTGAGGGTTTCGCGGACGTTGTGATCTGTAATGACAACTCCGATACCGCGTGCGCGGAGATCCACGACTATTTTTTGCACCTCGGAAACGGAGATCGGATCAATCGCGGCAAACGGTTCATCCAGGAGAAGAAACTTCGGACGGGTAACGAGCGCGCGGGCGATTTCCAAGCGGCGGCGTTCGCCACCGGAAAGCGTGTAGGCCTTTTGGCGGGCAACGCCGGTGAGATGGAGCTCGGTGAGATGTTCGTCGAGCCGGGCGCGGCGTTCGTTGCGGGGCACGCCGATGGCCTCGATGATGGCGAGGAGGTTTTCGGCGACGGTGAGTTTGCGAAAAGTGGAGGGTTCTTGCGGCAGGTAGCCGAGTCCGAGACGGGCGCGCTCGTGCATTCGCAGTCCGGTGATGTCGCGGCCGTTGAGGAAGACATTCCCCTGGGTGGCGGGCACGAGGCCCACGATCATGTAGAAGGTGGTCGTCTTGCCGGCGCCATTGGGGCCGAGGAAGCCGACGATCTCGCCGGCGCGGGCGGTGATATCCACGCCGGAAACCACAGTGCGGGTGCCGTAGGTTTTAACGAGACCTCGAGTCGTGATCTCGGCGGCGGAAGCGGTAGTGGCGGCGTTGGGCATCGGGCGGAATCAGCGGACGGGACGCGGGAAAGTGACGGTGGGCGGCGTGGTGGGCTGCGGTGTTGCGGGGGCAGAGCTGGACGGTGCGGCGGGCTTCGGTTTGGCGGTGGCGCTCAAATCGCCCACGGGCGGGCCGGTGAAGCGGGGTTTGTCCACGAAGACCTCGCGTTTGCCGCGCAACAGGGTGATTTTTTCGCCGGCGGCGACGAAGCCGTTGCTGTGGTCAACAATGACGGGGTCCTCGGTCAGCACGACCTTGTCGTCGCGTGGGAAAACCTCGGCGCGCTGACAGGTGGCCTCGCGGTCACCCTGGACGATGCGGACCTTGCCGATGGCGAGGATGTATTTGATTTTCTCCAGGTTGCCGACGGTGGCGGTCTTGTCGCCGATGCGAAGGGCGGTGATTTCGAGGCGCTCGCAGGTGATGCGAAGATTCGTGCCGGTGAGGATGACATCACCGTTTGCGATGGCGAAGGTCTCGGTATCGGTGGAGGTCATCTCCAGGTGCTGGGCTCGCAATTCAGTCGGCACCGGCGTCACGGGAGCGGCGTCCGGCTCGGCGGCGTGTGATGGCATTGCGATGCTCAGCGCCAGAAGTAGAACGAGGAGATGAAAACGCGAGAAGAGGGGGTTCATTTGATTACGTCTCCGATGGGTGCGTGGAGGATGATGTGGGCGGCGCGGTTGATCGTGAGCTTTTGAGCCTTGTGATCGTAGGTCCAGCCTGCGCCGGTGACGGTGAGGTCGGCGCGTTCGAGACGCACGGTATCGTCGCCGCGCACAAGCTGATCTTTCGGGAAAAAAGAGGCGGAAGGCGCGGCGAGCATGGCGTCTATCTGCTCCTCTGCGGTGCGGGTGAAAACGGTGAGTTCCATCTCGCGGACGTTGATCTGCTCCGGGCTGGGCACGACGGCCTCACCGGCGCGCAGCATGAACTCCCGGTAGCCCTCGACGGTGAAGGTGGGCAGACGGAAGTTTTTAATGGGGGCGGCGGCGCGAATCTGTTCTGCGCGGCTTTTCGCCCCGGGCTTTTTCGCCGAATCGTCCGCTGACTTTCGGGACGGCTCCGCCCCCTCCGCGCATGAGGCAGCAAGGAGGAAAAAACAGGCGATGAGACGGCGACTGTTCACGGATTAAGGGTGTGACCCTGAGAGGTCAGGATATGTTCGCAGATTTCGCGAACGGCCCCTTTGCCGGCGGGTCGGGCGGTGAGGTAGTCGGCGGCGGCGAGTGCGGCGGGCATGGCATCGGGAACGGTCACGCCGATACCGGCCCACTGAATGGCGGGGGCGTCAATATCGTCGTCTCCCATGTAAACGATCTGGGCGGGTGCGAGGCCGAGACTGTCGGCCAGTTCGCGCAGGGCGGTGATCTTGTCCACGCGGCCCTGAACTAGATGGGGAATCTTGAGTTCGGTGGCACGCGCGGTGGTGGCGCCGGACGGGCGTCCGCTGATCCAAGCGGTGGCGACGCCGTGTTTGGCGAGACGGACGAGGCCCATGCCGTCGAGAATCGAGAACTGTTTGGTCTCGGTGCCATCGGAGCTGATATGAACGGTGCCATCGGTCAGGATACCATCCACGTCCATGGCGAAGAGCCTGATCGAGGCCCAGGAGGCGGGGGGGAGGAGTTTCATTCGAGGAAGTGGTGCTGGTTAACCCATCCATTCGGTGATCCGGGCGATGAGGGAGTCGCGGGTGGGGCGGTAGGCGAATTCGAGCTCGGGGGCGAAGGGGACGGGCAAGTCGAGGGCGGCGATGCGCAGGGGGGCGGCCTCGAGGTTGAAGAAGTGTTTTTCGGTCAGGCGCGCGACGAGTTCGGCGCCGAAACCATGGGTGCGGCGCCCCTCGTGAAGGACGATGAGGCGATGGGTGCGGGCAAGGGAGGCCTCGATGGCGTCGAGGCGGAGCGGGGCGAGGGCGCGCAGATCGAAAACATCGAGGGAGCGGTCGTATTCGGATTCGAAATACGCGGCCGCTTCCTCGGCGAGGTGGGTCATCTCGCCGTAGGTGACGAGGGTGGCGTAGGTGCCGGCGCGAACGTGGCGGGGTTGCCAGACCTCGCGATAGGCGGGGTCCCAGACGACGGGATGTTTGGAGCGGCGGTAAAGCGCCTTGTGCTCGAAGAGGAGCACGGGGTTATCGTCTTCGTAGGCGGCGAGGAGTGCGTTAAAGGCATCCTGCGGTGCGCTAGGGTAAAGGGCCTTGAGGCCGGGCATCCCGAGGAACAGGGACTCCAATTCCTGTGAGTGAAAGGAACCGAAAGTCAGGCCGCCGCCGCAAGGAAGCCGGAATACGGCGGGAACCTTGGCCCCGCTCCGGAAGAAGTAGGTGGCGGCGTTGAGGGTGATCTGCGTCACGGCCTCGGTGGCGAAGTCGGCGAATTGAAACTCTTCGATGGGACGGAAGCCGCCGAGTGCCATGCCGACGGCCCAGCCGGTGCAGGCGGACTCGGCGAGCGGCACGTTGAAAACGCGGGCGCGGCCGTGGGTGGCGAGGAGCCCCTCGGTCACCTTGAAGGCACCGCCGTAGGTGCCGATGTCCTGGCCGAGGAGAACGGACTCGGGGCGTTCGCGCAGGATCTTGGCGAGGGCGAGGTTGATGGCCTGCGCCTGGTTGACGACGAGCGGGGCGGTGTTGGCTGGTTCAACCGAAGCCTGCCAGGGCTGTTGATCGTCGGAGGGGGCAAAGGCGTCGGGCGGCAGGGAAGAAGCCGAGGGGCGTTCAACGTTAAGGGAAATCTGGATACAGGTCTCGAGCCAGGCCGTGATCTCGCCCTCGATGGTGGCTAGTGCTGCGGAGTGGCCTTCATCGAGAAGACGCTGGCGGTAGCGGGGCAGGCCGTCCGAGGCCTGAATGGCGGCGTTCTCGGCAGGAGAAAGGTAATCGCACGTGTCGTAGGCAGCGTGGCCGCGCAGGCGGGAGACGCGGGCCTCGACAAGGAACGGGCGTTGCTCGGAGCGGGCGCGGGCGAGGACGGAGGCGAGGGACTGGGCGGCGGCGATCGGATCAGTAGCGTCTAGCGAGAGGCCCTCGATCCCATAGCCGGCGGCGCGCCGCCAGAGTTCGACTTGCGGGGCGAATTGTTCTGCGACGGGGGTGGAGTAGGCGTAGCCGTTGTTCTCGATGATGAAGACGACGGGCAGGGAAAGGACGGCTGCCAGGTTAAGCGTCTCGTGAATGTCGCCGGTGGAGGAACCGCCGTCGCCAAAGATCGCGTAGCCGACGGCCGGGTGGCCGTGACGGCGCTGGGCGTCGGTGAGTCCGGCGACGTTCGAGAGCATCGCGCCGAGATGGCTGATCATCGGCAGGGAGCGATGCGCGGGGTCGCCGTGGTGGACGTTACCCTCGCGGGCGAGGGTCGGGCTGGCGGCGTTGGCGCAGTATTGGTTGAGGTGGTCGCACAGGTGGCCGCTCCAGATCAAGTGGCCGCCAAGGTCGCGGTGAGTGAACGAAACGACGTCTATCGTCTTGTCGGCGAGGAGGGCGAGCGGAACGATCAAACCCTCGTTGCCCTGGCCACCGGTGACGGTGCCGCGAATCAAGCCCTGGCGGAAAAGTTCCAGGATGCGGTTATCCGTGGAGCGGGAAAAAAACATCCACGCATAGATGCGCAGGAGCGCGTCTGAGGAGGGCGCGGGTAGGAGCTGCGCGGGCGACAAGTCGCGATTTGCGAGGCAGGAAGGTGGAGGCGGGAAAGACGTTGCCACGCGATGAAGGTGCGGGGTGGGGCGGACAGGGCAAGCCCTCGCCGCAGCGTGGTTGCGACTCTTGGCGGAGACCAAGTCGCGCTGCGGCGGAAAGGCCCAGGGCGGCACTACTCCGCAAGGTGATACATGAACCAATACAAGATGACGGTGGCGACGGCTGCCAAAGTCGGCGCGATTACCAAGGCGGGCACCTCGGAAGTCATCAGGCAGAAGGCCAGGAAGCTGGGCACGTTGATCGCCAGTGCCGAGAGAATGAAGTTGCGGTTCCTGCGGAAGCGCGTGCTGTGGGAGTGCTTTCTCGGGGTAAACTCCTCGGCACTGATTTGATTGAGGGCATTTGTGCGCAACAAATCTTCGACATGAACCGGTTCATGCTGCGCCTCGATCGTGGGGGTGGCTTTGAATGGCGCAAATGTGCGGAGGTTCAGCGCCTTTTTAGGCGGAAACAACAGGGCGCACAGCTCGGGAATCTCGTGAATCTGCGCCCAAAGCGCGTCGGCAGGCTCGGACGGCTTCACGGCCGTGTCTGGCGTGATCACGAGTATCTCGGCTTTCTGCCGGAGAACCTGAACGGAGTGTGGCCCGGTAGGCTCGTGATTCTCGATGAGGTAGAAGCTAGGCAGATTCATTCGAGTGCGCTGGCGGTGGTCCGACTGTTCCAAATCATGCGGCGCGTTACATGACTGTTTCTCTTTAGGGCCGGGGTGTTCAAGGATGAGGTTCGACCAAGGCAGAGGCGATCGGATAGATTCAGATTACCTCGATTTTTTGCACTCGCGGCAAGTGTCGGCCGCCTTCGAACGGCGTGGCGAGCCAGACGCGGACGATCTTGAATGCCTCCTCAAGTGTGACAGTGCGTTCACCGAGCGAGAGCACGTTGCCGTCATTGTGGGAGCGATTCCAGATAGCGACCTGTTCGTTCCAGCATAGGCCGCAGCGCACGCCCTTGACCTTGTTGGCCACGATGGCTTCGCCGTTACCCGAACCGCCCAGAACGATGCCGCGTTGAAACTCGCCGCGGGCGACGGCCTCGGCGGTGGGGCGGATCCAATCAGGATAATCGCAGGAAGCGTCGGAGTAGGTGCCGAAATCGCGCACGGTGTGACCCTCGGTAAGCAGCATTGCGATAATGGCCTCCTTGTATTTGAAACCAGCGTGGTCTGAGCCGATGGCTATCGTGTAGGGTGTAGGCATGGTTGAGGCGGAGATTTGTGCATGTAAAGCTATCGGAGAACACCTCAAAAAACGTCCGGGCGAATACAACGGTGTATGAACCGACGCCGCATTAGGTAGGCATTCATACGCGGGCGCGTCTGAATCCATCTTTGGCAAGATTCGAATGGCGGAGAGGGGGGGATTCGAACCCTATTTGCCGTTACTGGCTAAGTCCCTAAATAACGCGGACTTAGTTGATTGTTAGTGGTTTAGAACGTGCTTATAAAAGCAGGTAAATGCAGCTGAGGGAAGCCAAAAACAGAAGATTTGGCAACCTTTGGGCAACCTAAACGGGTTGGCGACGAGGACAGGGGTTAACCATCTAACCTCACATTTCTCTCCACCGTAGGGCAGCCACCGACGCACGACTATTTTCGAACATTGTTCGCACAGCCTAGTCGAAAATCGTGCCTCCTGACACCAGCAAATCAACGTCCCTGCTCGGTGGATCGAGAGCGTCGAGCAATTAACCATTCGGCTACCGCCACATTTATGGCCCAGCCTGCTCCCATGAATAGCGTCCTTGCCAGCTCCCCTCGAATGCTAGGGAACAGAAACCAAGGAAGATGGGTAAAGACTTGTGTCCCCGCGCCGAGGCCGAGGGTGTAGCTGCGGATCATCCAGGCTTGGTGATGAGAAATGTCGCGCCTCAGGATCGCTGCAACGCCGAGACATAAGAACAATGCCATCGCCGACCCCGCAAACAGCCGGATGATGTAAAGGGACGTGCCGTCGAAACTCGCGGGTAACGGACCGGCGAAAGTCGCAGGCGGATGAAACTGGGTCATCCACAGGGCCGACAGGGCGGCAACCAACCCGCAGGGAACCAGAATCCGTCCGGCCGCTCGGTGCCAGTCTGGGTTACTGCGACGGAAGCCGGGGGCGAATTGGAATGCACCGAGGACGCAAAAGACCACCGAGCTAACAATGTGAACCACCACCGGCACGGGTGCGGCGAAGAACCGTGCGTTATCGGGTGTGATCTCAATCCCTCCCCCCAGTTGAATCACTCGAACAATACCAGCCGTGATCGGGATGACACTCAGTGCGATGAGCCCGGCAGGGATGAGCCAATCGGCTTTGGTGTCAGAAGTCATGTTGAGGAGAGTGGCGCGGCCTTGGGGAAATCCACGACCGGTTGCGCGACGTGGTTGGTGTAGTTGGTGAGGATATTCAACGCGACGTGTGCGACCGTTTCGATGATTTCGGCGTCGCTGACGCCGGCCTCGCGCACAGAGACAAGGGCGGTGTCGGAAACTTGACCGTGCGATTCGACGACGGCGGTGGCAAATTTCAACAGCGCGTCAATCTCCTGGTCGGTGGCTTGGGCGCGGCGCGCAGCGGCAATTTGATCGTTGGTGAGCCCGGCACCTTTACCAACGAGGCTGTGGGCGGCGAGGCAGTAGTCGCATGAATTGATCTCTGCGACGGTTAGGGCGATCTGTTCCCGGACTTTGGCCGGAAGGATACCCGCACCCAGTGCAGACTTGAAGCTGAGAAAAGCTTCGAGGGCGGCCGGCGAATGGCCGAGGGTGCGCATGAGGTTTGGCACCACGCCGAGTTTTGACTTCACGGTGGTGAAGAGCTCGGCGGTTTTGCCGGTGGCGGCGATAGGATCTAGGGCAATGATACGTGACATAGTAGTATTGGTTTTTGTTGAGAATCCGGCCGGGAAATCCGGCGGGAAAATGTAAGGAGAATGGTTTTGTGTCGGCGAAGGCCTGGTCTCGGTCTCAATACCGAAAGGTTGCACCGGCGTAG
>JAIYBI010000037.1 GCA_027488595.1 Opitutaceae bacterium
CGAGTTCCTTGCCCGTGCCGCTCTCGCCGGTGATCATCACGGTGACGTCGCTCGCCGTCACCTGGCCGATGATCTTAAAAACATCCTGCATCACTGGGGACACGCCTACGATGCCCTCGCGGTAGTCGTCGGCGTTGATGGTGGACTTATAGTCGCCGGCCGAGCGCATGTCGGCGTGGGCCTTGAGCGCGTTTTCCGCCAGTGCGAGCACCTTCGCGGGGTCGAAGGGCTTCATGATGTAGTCAAACGCGCCGAACTTCATCGCCTCGATCGCGGTCTGCGCCGTGCCGAAGGCGGTCATTAAAATCACGAGCTGCTTGGGGTTGGCCGAGCGGATGTGTTGCAGCGCCTCGAGGCCGCTCATGCCGCCCATGCGCACATCGAGGAAGATAAGGTCTGGGGCCGGACCCTTTTTGACCAGTGCGACACCCTGCTCGCCGCTGGCCGCTTCGAGCACCTGGTATTTACGGGAGGAAAGGACGCGACCGAGAGAGTAGCGAACCTCGGTGTCATCATCAATTACGAGAATACTGGCGGGCTTGGCGTCGGACATCCGGCGGAACTTGCAAGCATCTCGCCACGCGGTCAACGCCCCGCGTGAAATCGTGGCGCTTTTTACTGACCGCGGCCTTGTTGCGGAGCATGAGAGGCCGCCGACTAGCATTGAATCATGGCTCGGTCCGGATAGCCGTTGGGGCAGTCTCAATCCTATGCGCTTCCGCCTCGTCGTTGGTCTTCTTGTCTTCACGCTTTCATTTTCGACTCCGCTGACCGCTGTGCCGCGCGTCTGGACGGACCGTGATGGGCGCACGCTTGAGGCGGAGTTTATTCGTGCAGACCCGCTTAACGTCGTGGTCCGACGTAGCGATGGAAGGGAGTTTACCCTCGCTCGCGCCCGACTCTCGGCGGCAGACCAAGTCTTCCTTGACTCGCTTGCGACCACTCCTGAGGTCGCGCCGGATTGGATCGCGGGACTCAACGAAGCGTTGGGAGTGAGGCTCTTCGCCGATGATCAGCTATGGGATGATGAACCGGGCTCGGTGGCGAATCGGCTGCGTTTGCCACCCGAGAGCACCACGACCGGGGCGGAGAGTTGGCGGGCTTATGCGCGTCCGCCCTTGATGATGCTAGGGGCGCCCGCCTACATGCTATCGCTTCGCTCGGAAGAGGGACGAGTGGTTGGGTTTTCCATCATGTTTACGAATCGGGGCGACGCTCCGGTCTTTGCCGAGCGCACCAGCCGGGCACCGGTTTCGAAGGCGGAGGTGCAGGCGTTTCAAGATGAATTGAAGCGTGATTTCGAACGCCTGCGTGCTCGTTTGGGTGACTTGCTGCCCAAGACGGAATCCGACCCTACGCCCGCGCAGCGTCGCGCCTACCCCGGGAACCTGGCGATTTTTACCGTCGGTGAGCACGAACTGATTCTGCAGGCGCTGCCCGAACAGATGTTAACCTTGCGCGTGCAGCCCACGGCGCGGGCGGCACCTCCCCGACTGAGCGACGAGCAGGCGCGGCAGCGGATGAAAGCACGGGTAACACGGCGTGAAAATGGAGACGTAGTGATTGACCGGATACCAATGGTGGATCAAGGGCCGAAAGGCTACTGTGTGCCGGCGACCTTCGAGCGCATGCTGCGCTACGCCGGCATCCCCGCCGATATGTATGAGCTGGCCGCCTGGGGCGGCACCAACTTCGGCGGCGGCACAAGCGTGTCCGGGTTGGTGGATGCGCTCGAACGCACCGTGCGACGGGCGGGCAGAAAATTGGAGGAGGTTAAGGTGGAGGCACCGAGCGCGCTTACACTGGCGCGTTACATTGACGAGGGGCGTCCTGTGCTGTGGTCGCTGGCCTCGACACCGGAGTTTAACAAACTAGCTAACGTCTATTCAGCGGAACGGCCCGCTGATGCGGCGGTCTTGAAAAAGTGGGCGGCCGAGCGAAAAAAGCCGTCTGCAGGACTCTCCCGCGATCCGCAGGCCGGTCACCTCTGCCTCATCATCGGCTACAATAAAGCCACGGGCGAACTCGCATTCAGCGATTCTTGGGGACCCCAGTTTGCCGAGCGCTGGCTGCCGGGCGCCTCCGTGCAGCAAGCGAGCTACGGGCAGCTTTGGGTGCTGGGCTTTTAGGGCGATAAAATCGCGTGGTTAACAGTCGCCAACGGAGTTACAATGCTTGCGCTGTCTAGCTCTCTCTCCCTGCTCAGTGAGGTGACTCCCGATTGGCTCAGTTTGCTCGTCCCGCTGTTTTTCGTTGCCGCGTTGTATGGCATGGTCGGACACGGCGGCGCATCCGGATACCTCGCCGTAATGGCTCTCGCCGGCATCGCGCCGGCCGTGATGAAGCCGACCGCACTCACCCTGAACCTGGCGGTGTCACTGATCGGCACGGTGCTGTTCTTTCGCGCCGGCTATTTTCTTTGGAAACTCTTTTGGCCCTTCGCGCTCACTTCCGTTCCCTGCGCTTACCTCGGCGGGTCCATTCAGCTGCCGACGCATGTTTTCAAACTCCTTCTCGCCGTTGCACTGGCTTTCGCTGCGCTGCGATTGCTCATGCCAGCGCCGAAAAACCCGGCGCTCCGGCCCGTCCC
>JAIYBI010000261.1 GCA_027488595.1 Opitutaceae bacterium
CAATAAAATTTCTTTTCATTTTAAGAATATATGCAAAAGTGAATTTTTACCATCGTGCCCGGGTATTGTAATTTGACCCTGCTTTGAGCCGTAGGTGGTCCTGGCTTCTAGACCGGCAGCTTCACGGTATATATTTTCCGTCCTTACTGCACGATACTCTTCATATTTAACTCCATTTGAGTCTACGCTTGCCCTTTGTGGATATTCCGGTGGCAACTTAATACCAAGTTCCCATGCGTGGTGAAGCTCGTGAGCTAGACTAGCCACAGGGTCATTGCCATTACCACATATATTGTAGTAAGTATTCGTCGACACTTCAGGGTCATCTGCCGATATGGTTTTCCTAACGCTATTGTCAGCTATGTTATAGCTGTAACCTTTATCTAACTTTAATATTCTATGCGTGGCCTTGGTTGTAGTTCGCAATGCTTCAACCAATTTTGAAAGAACAGGATCTGAATTCTTTATTTTTTCTAGGTTTTGCTCCACCCCCTGTTTAAATGAATCGTCACCCTCTATCAAAATGATCAAGCCGAGTATATCAGTTAAATTTACCGCATCATTATCAACCATCCCGTATAAATTAAACCCGCCGTTTTCCTCAATCGGATCCCTGCTTAGCCAGCACCCCGTAGAGGGATTGTAGTATCTGAAGCCGTAATAGAGAAGCCCGGTTTCGCGGTCGGTGTATTTGGTGCTAAAGCCGAATGGTAATTCCTTGGCCACGCCGGTTTGCATAACGACCTCGCCAAATGCGCCGTAGTCGGCGCGGCCGGCGACGGCAAGGGTCGCCGTATTTACCCAAGCGACGATATTGCCGTTAGCGTCTGCGCTGGGGGCGAATGTGTGGGTCGCCGTGTTGGTCCAGAGCAAGCCGCCGACGCCGCCTGCGCCTTGCATGGTGCCACTTAGGTCAAGGCCCCAAACGTGCGAGCAAACGACGGCATTAGAGTTTAGCGCGTCCAATTCGGTCAGCAGGTTCCAGCCCTCATAAATGAATCGCAGGTCAGCGATGCTCGTCCAGCCGCCCAGCCCGTCGTTGAGCGCGGCATCCCAGGTTTCGACGTGCTTGCGGATGCGTCGGCTTTGCGAGTCGTATGCGAAGGTTGCCCGTTTTTTGAGCGCTGGAAACGCAAGCACCAAGGCGGTGGGCGTCTCCACCGAGATCAGTCGGTTTTCGGCGTCATAGCCGCAGCTCCAGCGCCCGTCTTCCGTGAGGTTTCCGTCGAGGTCGGGAGCAAAACTCTCCGGCGTCCGGGCGAGGAAACCGGCGACCGCGTCGCTTACGGTTTCACTGCCTTCGGTGGCGGTGATCACGATGCTCGCGTTGACCGGCGCACTAGTGTTCGCCGCCGACACTTCGCGGTAAAAATCTTTGTCGGTGCGGGTAGTTGAATCGGTGTTGACCGTCACTGTGGCGGCGGGGTGTGCTTCACCGCGAACGTCGAAAGCACCGGGGACGGTCCGGCTGTCGTATTGGTTAAGAAGGTTAGGCGTGTAGGTGGATGAGCGGGCGTTTACTGTGGTTGTGGCGCGGTTGCCGATGTCGTCGAAGGTGTAGCCGAAATCGTAGCCGGGCAGGGATGTGATGTCGTCAGCGAGACGTTTTTGGGCGGAGGTCACCTGCCCGAGGTCGTCGTAATCGTAGGCCCAGCGGCGGGTGTCTTCCAGCTCGACGCCGGTGCGCTGGTTGGCCTGGTCAATCTTAGACCAATGTGACATCGTCAATAAACGCTAATCCGGACATCCCTGAATCGATGAGGATTTCCGCTAGTGGTGAACGAATGAATACCGCACTTCGCATAGTCGGAATCCTGAATAAAGAAACGGTTTTCGGGATTTTTTCGGCGTCAAATACCCATTCGTGTATTGCAGAAACATATTTTTTCCCTGAGGGCGAATCACTCAATCTGAATTGGCTCTTCTCGAAATTGAAACAGTCAAAACTCTTCATCAGATTCACTGCTTTAAGGGAAATCGACCGACCATTTTTTACCATCACGTTTACATCGTGGATTTGAATGTCGGAAAAGCAATTTTGGCACAAGACACGAGAGAACCTTAGTGAACAGATAGGCCAAGAAAGCGGATTTACGATATAATCCGGGACGTTGGATAGACCGGTGGCCCATAACCTAAAATTTAAATAGTAATTTTCGGCAAGCGGGGTCGCATAAAAAACTTCAGAATAGTCCCTTTCATCCGACAACTCCTCGTAATCTGAAATTTGAAATGGATCTTCGCCATCCAGTGCAGGTATTAAGCGGTAAATCTTATACATAAATAGGATTATTGATTCACGGAGATCAGTTTTCCGTTTTTGTAAACATATGCCTTGCCATCAGGAGTTATTATAATTCCTTCCTTCTGTCCTGTGAATGGCTTAGGCTGCCCCGGCGTGTTTATATTTGAACCCCCTGCATCCATTAAGTCTTCACTATTCATAGGCTGTATATCTACTTGAATCATTTTACGGGCCTCTGACATTGTTTTATCTATATCTGCATATGCTTTTAACCCTGCGAAGTGGGTCATGCCGTAACCAATGTTGTCTGTTGCGGAGATCAGCTCAATTTCGGCGAATTTGTCGTCGCTGGCTATTCCGATCGCAACATTCCTTAATTCTTGTGCCTTTGCTTGGGTTCCGCCTGTAATCAAATCTGCCCCTAGTGTTAAAAAGCCAAGATAAACTAGTTTGTCGCCGAGGTTCGCGAATTTTGATAAACTGGTGTCCTTGGGTAAGCGGCAAATAACACGCACATCTTTATTGTCATAAGGTTTGAGCTTACCGCTCTCAATGTCGTCGATGATGTTTCCAACAACTGAAGAAAACACGGATCGGGCAGCTTCTCTGCTTGGTTTCGGACCAAGCGACTCCCATGCGGCATCCAGACGAAGCTTTACCTCCGCATGATATGACGGAGAGTGCGGGCCGGCATGGTTTTCTAATCTAACCAATGTCTGATCATATTGTAGACTTACGCCGGCACGCCTGACTAAAGGATGCGTCTGTAATGGGTCCTGATATGGAGATACTGG
>JAIYBI010000414.1 GCA_027488595.1 Opitutaceae bacterium
ATCGGGCCACGCCCTCTACGTCTCGAACCGGGCTCACGATTCCCTCGCCCTTTTCCCTCGCGACCCGCTTTCCGGCCTGCTCGGGGCGCCGGACTTCCTCCAAGTCGGAACCACTCCGCGCCACTTCTCCTTCACCCCCGCTGGCGACCAGGTCCTGGTCGCCGCTCAGGACGCCGACCACGTCGAGAGTTATCCGCTTTGCACCACCACCGGTCGCCCCTTGAGCGCGACCCCGGCCCACCGTTTGCGCGTGCCCCGGCCCGCCTGCGTGCTCGCCCTTTGAGACCACGCCACCTAGCGCAAAACCGTCCGATTACCCCTCCACACATTTTCCACCCATGTCACCTTCCGCCTTCGCCCAACCGCCCCAACCCGCCTGGCGCGGCTTTAATCTGCCCGAAATGTTTGTCCTCCCCGAGGACCCGCGTTGGCCCGAGATGACCCTCTCCGGTCGCGGCCGTTTTCAGCCCAACCACTTCCGCTGGATCGCCGGGTGGTACTTTAACTTCGTCCGCCTGCCGCTCTGCTACCGCTACTGGAGCCCGCCCGAAACCCCCTTCGTGATCAACGAGGCCGCCTTCGCCCCGCTCGACGAGGCCATCGCCTGCGCCCGCACAAACGGACTCCACCTCTCGCTCAATCTTCACCACGTCCCGGGCTACTGCATCAACGAGGGACTGCGCGACGCCTTCCTTCCGCCCGAGCCATTCAATCTCTGGCGCGACGCCGAGGCCCTGCGCTGCTTCGTTCACCACTGGAGCACGCTCGCCCGGCGCTACGCCGGCATTCCGTCCACCACGCTGTCCTTCGATCTCGTCAACGAACCCGCCCGCTGCACCCGCGAGGAGCACGAGGTCGTTATCCGCGCCACCGTCGCCGCCATCCGTGCCGTTTCACCCGATCGGCTCATCGTCATTGACGGCCTCGACGCCGGCAACCTGCCCTGCCCCGAACTCGCCGACCTCGGCCTCGTGCAAAGCTGTCGCGGCTACGCCCCGCACGAGCTCACGCACCACCGCGCCTGGTGGGGCGGCGACCACCGGCTGCCTCCCGCCTGGCCGCTGCCCGCCGACACCGCCGGACTCCGCTGGGATCGGGCCGCCCTTGAGTCGTTCTACGCTCCATGGTTCGCCCTTCGCCGCTCCGGAGTGCCCGTGCACTGCGGCGAACTCGGCGCCCACCACGCCACCCCGCACCGCGTTTTCCTCGCTTGGCTCGACGACCTGCTCGGCGTGCTCGGCGACCAAGGCATTGGCTTTGGGATCTGGAATTTCCACGGCTCCTTTGGCGTGCTCGACCACGGCCGCCCCGACGCCTCTACGGTAAACTGGCACGGACATCGTCTCGACCCCGAGTTGCTCGCACTACTCCAGCGCCACCATCCGGCTGTATAATGAGGCAACACCCCGAAACCGTATATTCGCTGCCGCTCGACGGCGATTTTCGCGCCACTTCCGTTTCGGGTGCCCTCACGGTCGAGGGGCCGCACCGCTTCATCGAGATCGGCGGCCGCACCGGCTATCAACCGCTAAGCCTCACGACCAAACTTCACCTTCCCTGCACGGTTCAACAAGGCGAACGCGGCTCGTTCACACTGTGGGTTTCACCGCTCGAAACCCTCGGCGTATCGCCCTTGCTCGACTACGTCGCCCGCCAAGATCCGCACTGGCAACGCTACGCCCTGCTCTCCGACGGTTGGCCCGGCAACAACCCCGAAAAGTCGGTATTCGCCTGGTATTGGCAAAGCTCGTGGCACCCGCAGATGATCGCCAAGTTCAAGAGCGGCGCCGCCGGCAACGCCGCCGCCGACTTCGGCGTCACACCCTACGTGCCGGTGGAGCATCTGCCGCTGCATCGCGGCACGTGGTATCAGTTTGTTTTCACCTGGGATAAACCAGCCAGCCGCTTCCGCATCTACGTCAACGGTATCCTCTGTGCCACTACGGGCTTCCCCTTCCGCTGCGATGCGGCGGCCGATTCGCTCTATTTGGGCAACACCACAATGGTCTTCGCCGGTTTCGAGGCCGCTGACACCGAGCTTACGGCGGCCGAGATCGTTCAGCGCTACGCCACTGACCCGACGCCGAAAAACCCGGCCGTGAACAAGGAGCTCGCGCATTTTTTTACCGTGCAAGAAACCCCGAAGCTCGAGTGGGTTCCTGGCCCGGAGTGGAAGCAGATTTACCACAGTGCCCTTACCAAACCGGGCGACTTCGATGGCTGGCGCCAGCAGGGTTGCCTCACCGCGCCCTTCACCCTCACGGCCAAAGAGATCACGCCCGAGGGCCTGCTCGTCCAGACGCCCGACACCATAGACACCGAATCGCGGGTGTATTTCTGGAGCCCGGATCGCTTCGAGGGCGACCTCGCGGTGGAGTTCGATTTCCGTCCCGAACAGGGCACCGGCCTCGCCCTGCTCGTTGTCCAGGCCAACGGCATGCAGCGCGAGGATTTCCTCACCGACCACCCGCCGCGCACCAGTGGCTCGATGGATACGATCATCGCCGACCGCGTGCGCAACTATCACTGGGAGTTTTTCCGCCACGCCGTGGATGTGCGCGGCGACCTCGCCACCCAGGTCATCGTGAAGAACCCGTGGATGAGGCCGCTCGGCATGTCATCCCTCGCGCCCCTCGCGCTCGACCAGTGGCACCGTCTCACCTTTGTGCAGGAGGGCAATCGCCTACGCGGCTTCATCAACGGTATCCCGGCCTTC
>JAIYBI010000181.1 GCA_027488595.1 Opitutaceae bacterium
GCAAGCGTGGTTGGGGCGGGAGCCGGTGCAGACGTAGATCTCGCCGGGGCGGAGATCGTCGAGGGCGTGCAGCATGAGACCGAAGGGCTGGGCGGAGAGCGGGTTGGCGGAGGTTTTCACCTCCCACTCAAAGACGGATACGCCGAGCACGGGCATGGCCCGGCCGATGAGCATGAAGTCGTCACGCAAGGGGCGGATTTCGGGCGGGAGAAACTGTTTTCGCAGGCCGAGTGTGTCCATCACATCGCCGACGACGGCGGTGAAAAGCTCGCGGTGGGCGAGGGCGAAGAGTTCGGAATCGGAGGTCCAGGCGGGCATGGTGAGGGAAGAACGAGACGTGAGATGCGGGGTGAGGGGGACAGGGAGGGGCTCAGTGGGCGGGCGCGGCTGCACCGCGAGGCGGGCGTGGATCGTAGGGCACGGTGGTGAGCATGTAGCCGCCGTCGGCGTAGAGGGTGGTGCCGGTGATGTAGGCGGCGTGGTCGGAGCAGAGAAAACTGACGACGCCCGCGATATCGTCCACCGAGCCGACCCGACCGAGGGGGATGGCGCGGTCGAATTTCTCGCGACCGAAACGCTCGATCTCGGCGCGGTTCATGTCGGTCTCGACCGCGCCGGGCGAGACGGCGTTCACGCGGATGCCGTAGTCGGCGAACTCGAGCGCGAGGCAACGGGTGAGCATGAGGGCGCCGGCCTTGGCGGCGCAGTAGGGAGCGAGACCCTTGCGCGGAACCTGATCGTGAATGGAGAGGTTGTTGACGATCACGCCGCCCCGAGCGCCGCGCGCCATCAAGCGGGCGGCCCGTTGGGAGCAGAGAAAGGGACCGCGGAGATTGACGCCTAGCGCGCGGTCGAAGTCCTCGAGCGGCAGATCAATGGCGTGGCCGACGGACTCCCAGCCGGCGTTATTGATCAGCAGATCGAGACCGCCGAAAGCGTCGTCGAGCCGGGCGAACAAGGCGTCCACCGCCGTCGGATCGGAGACATCGCCGGCGAGGGCGAGGTGGGGCCCGCCCGCGCTGGGGGGCAAGGCGGCGACCAGCGTCTCGGCGGCCTCGCGACTGGAGATGTAGTTGACCGCCACGCGTGCGCCGCAGGCGGCGAGGTGGCGGGCGATGGCGGCACCGATGCCCCGTGAGCCACCCGTGACGAGGGCGCGCCGACCGGAGAGATCGAAGGCGGGAGCGGCGAGGGGAAGATCGGGCGCGGGGGGCATGGGGTCGGGGCGGAAGTGAAAAACTCAAAACCAAAGCTACCGGATAACGCGTGCATTGACGTTTCTGAATCGAAGGAAAATGTATCTAAAACGCGGATTATGCCACAGAATCGTCTTAAATTTGAACGTCCGCGCGGGTTGTTTTCCGGTTTCGGCTGCTGGACGCCCGAGCCTGAACTGGTGCCGGAACTGGCGAAGATCGGGGAGCAATGGGCACCGCCGGGTTTCGCGATTCCCGGCCATGCGCATCCGCGTTGGGAATTTTACCTGCAAACGAGCGGGACGACCGAGTGGTCGGCGGGGCGTCGCCGCTGGAGCGTGGCGCCGGACGCCTTGCTCGCGGTGCCGCCGGGAGTGGCGCACACCCTGGTGCGGTGCTGTGACGAGCGACACGCGTTTGTCTTTGCCGAGCTGGACCTCGCGCCGGTGTTACGGCGTATGCCGGCGCTGGCGGAAGCATGGACGGAGGCGGCGGTGTTTAGCGTGGTTGACGCGGGGCGGCTGCGGGCTCCCTTCGCGCGTCTGGTGCACGAAGCGGTGACCCCGCAGGCGTATCACGGCTTGGGGCTGCGGCAGGCGCTCGACGCGCTGGTGTTGGAGATCACGCGCCTGCGTCGGGGGACGCCGGGCGGAGATCCCTTGCCGCAGATCGGTCACGCCGGTATCGCGCGGGCGCGCAGCCTGCTCGAGCAGCGCGGTGCGGAGCCGTGGCGCGAGGCGGAGCTGGCGAGACTGGCGGGACTCTCGCCGGCCCATTTTCGCGCGCGCTTCACGGCTGAGGTCGGCGCGACGCCCCGGCGTTTTTTGGAGATGCTACGGGTGGAACGGGCGGGAGCGCTGTTGCGGGAAACCGACCTGAGCGTGACCGAGGTGGCGCAAGAAACCGGGTTTGCGACCAGCCAGCACTTTGCCCGGGTTTTTCGCCGGAGGCGCGGAGTGACGCCGAGAGAGTGGAAGGCGGGGTTAAGCACAAACGGTTCAGTTCCGGTGTCGAAGGCTTGAGCGTGCGCGATTGAGGCGAGGTCGCACGCTGACAACTCTACTTTACAGTGAAGCGATTCACATTTCGTTCTCTAAGGTGGCCGCGAGTCGTGTAGGCTCCGGCCTATGTCGTCTTCTTTACCCTTTCGTGATGCTGATCTGCCTCTCGCCGAGCGTGTGCGGGATCTCGTCTCGCGTCTGACTCTGGATGAAAAAGTGTCGCAGATGTTGCACACCTGCGCAGCGATCCCGCGGCTTGGCATCCCGGCTTACGACCACTGGAACGAAGGCCTGCATGGGGTGGGGCGCAACGGGCGCGCGACTGTGTTTCCCCAGATCATCGGCCTGGCGGCGTCGTGGGATCCGGCGCTTGTGAAGCGGGTGGCGACTTCGATCTCCGACGAGGCGCGCGCCAAACACCACGAAGCACTGCGGCGCTTCGGC
Source organism: Opitutaceae bacterium (assembly GCA_027488595.1). Taxonomy (GTDB): domain Bacteria; phylum Verrucomicrobiota; class Verrucomicrobiia; order Opitutales; family Opitutaceae; genus IMCC26134_A. Next base: position 2,642 of record JAIYBI010000181.1, read on the forward strand.
GAAACCGGCCAGTATCAGGGGCTCACGTTCTGGTCGCCCAACATTAACATTTACCGTGATCCCCGTTGGGGTCGCGGACAGGAGACCTGGGGCGAGGACCCGGTGCTCACCGGCGAGCTCGCGAGCGCCTTCGTGGCGGGCATGCAAGGCGACGACCCCGAGCATTTGAAGACGGCGGCCTGCGCAAAACATTACGCGGTGCACTCCGGGCCGGAGAAAGACCGGCACGCCTTCAATGCGGTGGTGAGCGCGCATGATCTCTGGGACACCTACCTGCCCGCCTTCGAGAAACTCGTCCGCGAGGCTAAAGTGGAGATCGTGATGGGGGCCTACAACCGCACCCTCGGCGAACCCTGCTGCGCGAGCCGGTTTCTGTTGTTGGACATTTTGCGGGAGCGATGGGGTTTTGCGGGCCACGTGGTGTCGGATTGCTGGGCATTGAGCGACATCCACAAACACCACGGCGTAACGAGCGACCCGGTGGACTCGGCGGCGTTGGCGCTGCTGCGCGGGTGCGACCTTTCCTGCGGGTGCACCTTCGATCTTTTGGGCGAGGCGGTGCGGCGTGAACTGGTGGCGGAGGCGGACCTGGATCGCGCGCTCGGGCGGCACCTCGCCACACGTTTCAAACTTGGGCTGTTCGACGCGCCCGAGCGGGTGCGTTGGGCGGCGATTCCGGTCTCGGTGGTGGGGTCGGCGCGGCACGCGAAACTCGCCTACGAGGCGGCGGTGCGTTCCTGCGTGTTGTTAAAAAATCAGGACGCGATTCTGCCACTGCGGAGCGATCTGCGCAGCCTTTACATCACCGGTCCGCAGGTGGCGTCGGTGGATGCGTTGCTGGGCAACTACTACGGGTTGCCGGCGCGCTGCACGACCCTGCTTGAAGGCATCACGGCGGCGCTGCCGGAAGGCGTGCGGTGCGATTACCGCCCCGGCTGCCTCGCCTCGACCCCGAAGCGCAACGAACTCGAATGGGCGGAATACGAGGCCTCGCGCTGCGAGGTGACGGTGGTGTGCCTCGGGCTCACCGCCTTACTCGAAGGCGAAGAAGGTGACGCCATCGCGTCGGGCTCACGTGGCGACCGGGAGGACATCCTGTTGCCCGCCGATCAGCTCGCGTTTCTTGGCCGCCTGATCGAACGCGGCGCAAAGATCGTGGTGGTGCTCACCGGCGGCGGGGCGTTGTCGCTCGGGTCGCTGGCGGACAAGGTGCACGCGATCCTTTGGGCGGGGTATCCCGGCCAGGAAGGCGGGCGGGCGGTGGCGGATCTGCTGTTTGGCCACGCGACGCCGTCGGGAAAACTGCCGGTCACGTTTTATCACCGCATCGAAGACCTGCCGGCCTACGAGGACTATGCGATGCGTGGTCGCACGCATCGCTGGTTCGAAGGCGAGACGGCGTATCCCTTCGGATTCGGGCTGGGCTACGGACGTATTGTGTATTCGGAACTGGATACGCCGGGGAAGTGGACGGGGAAAGGCCTGCTGCGGGTGACGGTGACGGTGACGAACGCCGGTGCGCGGGCGGCGGAGGAAGTGGTGCAGCTCTACGCGACGGAGATTGAGGCGGACGAGCACGGGCCGGTGCCACGGGAGAACCTGCTGGCGTTTCGACCGGTGAAACTAGCGGCGGGGCAGAGCCGGACGGTGCGGTTTTCCGTGCCGGCGGAGCGGCTGCGGTTGGTGGACGACGAGGGACGGCGCGAACGTGTGCCGGCGGCTTTCACGGTGGTGGCGGGAGGCTGTTCGCCTGCGCCTGATGCGGTGTCCAAGGGCGCGGCGGAGCCGGTGCGGGCGCGGGTGAGGGCGAGTTAACGGCCTGCACCTCCCCCGACCGCGATCAATTGCCCTTCGGGCCGCCTTGGCGGGCGGTGCGTTTTGAGGGAGCAGGCTCCAGCCGGAAGGTCACGGTGAAATCCGCCTTGGTGATGTTGTCGAGGCGCACTGCGACCTTTTGAAAGCCGATGTTTTCGCTATTCTTAGTTTTTGGGAACGACTGGCCGGGGAGGTAGGTGGCCGGCAGGATTTGGAAAACGGCGGAGCCGGCGCCGGCGAGAGTGAGGCGCGCGGTGCGTCCGCCTTGGGTGAGCCGCACGGCGCGTCCGCCCGAGATGAGCTCGGCGCGGGCCTTGGTGTGCAGACTCCACCAGACGGTGGAAGGGCGGACGGCGGTGAATTGATCGCGGATGGAGATGGTTCGTTTCGCGCGGTCGAGACTGAGGTGGCGCTGGTAGGCCGAGACATCGCGGGAGTAGCAGGAGGCCAAATCGTAGCGGGCGGTGCTTACGCCGTTCTTTGCATCGAGGCCGAGCAACACGGCGCGTCCGCGCTCATCTTGATCGGGGCGGGTGTCGGGGTTGAAGACGAGGCAGTTTTTCCCCTCGGTGCGCAGGCGGTAAAAGTGCCAGCGGCCGGCGGTCTCCTGCGGGCCGGCGGCGTCGCGGTAATCGGGCAGGGTTTTTTTGGAGAAGTAGCCCGGGTAGGTGTAGTCATCGCGACCGAGGTTGCCGTAGGCCCAGACCTCTCCGCCGGCCTGGATATCGAAGGTTCCGGCATCGAGATGGCCGTGACCGGCGTTGTTGGCCCCGCCGTGCATGGCGGCGTAGAGGGCCTCGCGGTCGCCCCAGCGCTCTTGCAGGGAGGTGAGTTCCAAGCCGTAAACATGGTTATCGAGCGGGGCGTCGATTTTGCTGCCCTTGGCGACGAGGGCGGGATCGTAGGCGAAGAAATCGAACCAGGGCAGCTTGGAGCCGTTCTCGACCGTGAGGTCATACTGCAGCTTGGCGAGGGCGGGGTCCTGGAAGTGTTTTGCGAACCAGAAGAATGATTTCGCGCGGGACTTTTTGATGGGATCGTCGCCGATGTTGAGCGAGATCACGGGGCCGGTGGTGGTGGGCGGGAAGTAGCCGGCACGTTTCAGGCCGGGGGTTTCGCCGCGGCCGTAGGTGGTGCCGAAACCGCGCTGCATGGCGTCGAGGGACGTGACGGTATACATGAGACCGTAGCTCCAATACATGAGGCCCTCCTCGCTCTGGCCCTGGGGCTCGAACTCGCGGAGGTAGATGGGGAGGTCGTTGATGGCGTAGGCGGAGAGGCCGGCTAGTCGAGCGGGGTCGCGCTCCCAGAACGAGAGGGCGGCGAGCACGATGCTGCCGTTGCAGATGCCATTCCAGTTGTTGTTGGCCTTGTTCCACTGCCAGGTTCGGGAGGCCTGGCCGGTGTATTGGGCGAGGGTGGGCTGGAAAATGAACTTCTCGGCGGCGGCGTGGAGAGCGGTGCGCCTCTCGGGGGTGAGCCAGTGGTAGAGCCCGTCGTGGAGCAGGGCGATGTCGAAGGCGGCGATGCCGGTATCGAGGAAGTGACGGTCCTTGTAGGGCGGAGCGGTGAACGTTCCCCAGTCCGGGTAGGCGGCCATGACCTCGAAAATCTCCCACGCGCGGCGGGCGTATTTCTCGTCGTCGGTCATCCAGTAGGCGATGACCAGGGGCGGCAACATGCCGGCGATCTGGTGGACGCCCGCCACGCGGAGCTTGGCCGCGTCGAGCGCGCCATCGGGAATCGGGGCGGTGAGTTGTTCGTCGGCGGAGGCGCGCATCGCGGCCCAGGCTTTGACCATCAAGGCATCACCGGACGCGACGAGAGCTTTGGCGCGGGCGATGTCGGCGGCGGAGGCAAAAAGGCGCGGGTGGATGTCGGGCTGGGTGTTGCGGGCGAAGTCGGCCTGGAGCGATGAGGCCGTGACCTTTTCGAAAGCGAGTGCGGCCTTTTGGGCGGCGACCTCTTGCGGAGTGTAGATTTTAATCTCGGCGTGCGCGAGGCCAGCGGAGGCGAAGGAGGCGAGCCAGCAGACGAAGAACGGCAGACGAAGTGCGTGCATGGGAGGTCAGGGGCAAGGCGGGCGGGGCAGGGGATGTGAGATGGCGATGAAACAGCCGCACGCAGAGTGGGCGCGACGGAGGAATCGTTGTTGCGTAAAGCGTTCGGGGCGCGGGGCCGGCGGCGCGGAAGTTTACGCAACAGCGGCGGCGGGCTCGCTCCGCGCGTGCGACGGCAATCAGCTCTTGCGCCCATGGTTGACTGCACCTCTTCCGTTCCTCGTGCCGAGACATCGGCGGTGCCGCTGCGCACGCGGGTGGTGTGGGGATTTGGCGGCCTGGCGGACAACTTCCTTTTCAACACGCTGACCGCCCTGGGCACGCTGGTTTACGTCAATCACTTCAAGCTCTCTCCGCTGCTGGCGGGTTTGGCGCTGGCGCTGCCTCGCATCGTGGATGCGTTGACCGATCCGTGGGTGGGCAACTGGTCGGACAACACGCGCACGCGATTTGGCCGGCGCCGGCCGTTCATGTTCGTGGGTGTGCTCTCCTCGGCGGTGGTGCTGCCGCTGCTCTGGATGCCACTCGCGGCCGAGACGGCGGGGAACCCGTGGTATTCGAATCTACCGTTTCTCCACCTCGTCGTCATGGGCAGCGTCCTGGCCTGCACCTACACCCTTTTCGTGATCCCCTACACAGCGCTCGGCTACGAGCTGACGACCGACTACGACGAACGCACGAAGGTTCTGGCATGGCGCATGTATATCGGGCTGGCGGGCTCGCTGGCGGCGGGGTGGCTGTTTCGCCTCGTGGCGGCGGATCGTTTTCCTGACCTCGCAACCGGAGCGGTGTGGGTCAGCGTGGGCGTGGCTGGGATCGTAGTGGTGGCGGGCTTGATTCCCACCTTCGGCTGCCGGGAGAAGGTCGTCGCTGAAACCCAGCCGCCCCTCGAGTTCTGGGCGGCGTGGCGGAGCACCCTGGCGAACCGGGCGTTCCTCATTCTTTTTGTCGCCTACGTGACGATCATCATCGCGCTGTTTTCCGCCCAGAGCATCGCGCCGCTGCTCCTGCAGCATCACGTCTTCGGCGGGAGCGAAAAAGCGCTTGGTTCGTTCCTCGGGTGGATGGGGACGCTGGCGGTGGGGCTCTCCTACGTGAGTCTCTGGCTGATCGCGACGATCGCCGAGCGCACGGGAAAACGCGGCGGCATGCTGGCCGGGTTGGGGCTGGTGCTGGCCGGCACGCTGGCGGGTTTTTGGGCGATGGATCCGCGTTGGCCGTGGATGCTTTACGTGACCGGGGCGGTGAGTTTTCTGGGTATGCAAGGCTGCTGGTTGCTGGTGTCCTCGATGGTGGCGGATATCTGTGACGAAGACGAGTTACAGACCGGGCGGCGGCGTGAAGGCATGTTCAGCGCGGTGATCGGGTTCGCGTTAAAGGCCGCGCAAGGCGTCACCTTTGGCATCGGCGGCTACCTGGCTACGCGGGCCGGCTTCGACGCGCAAGCCGTGGCCGCGCAGGGACTGGATGCGGCGACGGCGGGCCGCATGAAGCTCTTCCTCGTGGGTTTCCAGTCGCTGGGCCTGGCCCTCGCGATGGTAGCGATGGCGTTTTACCCGATCTCGCGTCGGAGCGCGGCGGAAACGCGGCGCCGTTTAGCGGAAACGGAGGGGAACCGGGATCGGCCTCAGGACAACCGGCATTGAGGCGGGGCATTTTACGCTATAGTTTCCACGCCCTTGCAGGCTGCGCCCAGTCCGACCGGGATTTTCACATGCCCCACTACACACCACGAACGCGGCGGCTTGCGCGTGCGTTTACCCTGATCGAGTTGCTCACGGTGATCGCGATCATCGGTATTCTCGCGGCGATCATCATTCCCACCGTCGGTAAAGTGCGCGAGGTCGCGCGCACGGCGAACACGACGTCGAATCTCCGCCAGACCGGGCAGGCGCTGCTCGCTTACGTATCGGAGAATAAAGACTTTTTGCCCGGCAGTCGCACTGGGGGTTCCTCGGTCGGGGTGATCTCGGCGGTGAATTATCAGTTTGAGCGCAACCCGCAGGGCGGCGGCGGCTACTCGGATCGTCGCTGTCGGCTGGGCTTCTACCTCGCGCCGTATGGCGGAGTGAGATCAGACGCGAACGGCCCGGTGGATATCCCGATGTTTGCCGACAAATCCTGGGAGACCCGCATGCGCGATGAGTCCACGATCAACATGGATTTGGCGACCTCCCGCAACTGGGCGGTGATTTTCGCGGTGAATACCCGGCTCGATCAAA
>JAIYBI010000428.1 GCA_027488595.1 Opitutaceae bacterium
CAGGTTTTTTCTTCCTGATAGTTGTGCTTAACAACGCGATCTTCGACTACCCGTCCAACTACGGCTTTGTGCAGCACGTATTGAGCATGGACACGCTTTTCTCCGGTGAGGCCCAAACCTGGCGCGCATTTCGGGATCCTACGCCGGCGGACAATTCTTACTGGTTTCACCACGCCTTCTACTGGACGATCATCGCGTGGGAGGCCGCCGCCGGCATTCTTTGCACCCTCGGCGCAGTAAAACTTTGGCAGGCGCGCAAGGCTGCCGCGAAAAAATTCAACGCCGCCAAGAGCCTCGCGATCATCGGGCTCACGGTTACCCTGCTCCAATGGTTCACCGCCTTTATCACCGTGGGCGCCGAATGGTTCCTGATGTGGCAATCGAAGGGCTGGAATGGCCAGGACGCCGCCTTCCGTATGTTTGCCATCTTCGGGATTATCCTGCTCTTCGTGGCTCTGAAAGACGACGAGCTCGACGCGGGCTGAACGGGCAATCGCGACGGAACACGCCAAGCCGCTCCCGCTCACTGCTCGACCAGCGCCTGATACTCGGCTGGCAAGAAGTCAAAGCGGACGAATTTTTCCAAAGGCAGGGCGGATGGCAACATACCCAGGGTGACCATGTCATCCGCCTGCTGCTGCATCCTCTTTCGGGTGATCAGACCGATTCGATCCCCTTTGGCCGGGTCGCCGGCAACGAGCTTGCGCTCGATCACGGCTTGACGCGAAAACGCGATCTGAGGCGCGACCATCTTCGAATTGCGTTCCAAGATAAGTTTGTTCGCCGGCGCAGGATCTCCGCCGAGGTAGTCCTCGTATCCTTTGATTGAAGCGGCGACAAAGGCGCGAACCTTTTCGGGATGCTCGCGCGCAAACTGCTGGCTGGTGAAAATCACCCGATAGGGGTCGTAGCCGGTGTCTGAGATTAACAGGGTCTTCGGTTTGCCACCGGCTTCGCGAACGAAGTAGGGCTCGCTGCTCACGAAGCACTGTTGGATGAAATTCTTATCGGCCATGAACTGGGCGAGACCGTAGTTGAGCGGGATGATATTGAGGGTTATTCCGTAGCGTTTCTGCACGTAGCCGATCCAAGGCGCACCGGGCCCGACCATGACGCTTTTTCCGTTAAGCTCCTGGATGCTGTTAATCGGATTCTCCTCGTGCAGCATCAACGCAATGGGGTCGTGCTGCATATACGCGCAGATGATGACGAGAGGTAGCCCCTCTTTGACCGCGAGCATCACGCCATCACTCGTGCCCATCGCAAAGGCGACCTGTCCCGTAGCCACGAGCTGGACCGGGTAGTTACTGGGTCCACCTTGGCGGATTTCGAGATCGAGGCCTTGATCTCTGTAGAAACCCTTGGCGAGTGCCTGATAGTAACCTCCATGCTCACCTTGTGCGAACCAGTCGGTTTGGAGTTCGACCTTCGGCAAATCCTTCGACGCCTCCGCCGCAGGCTTCTTGCCGCATCCGGTGAGCGAAAACAGGGCGGTTATTGACAGCGCGAAAAACAAGGTTTGGTGACTCTTCAGAATTGATTTTTGCATGGTAGTAAAATGAAGGACTCAGCTTTCCGAGGTGCGGTAGGATTCGTGCCACTTGTGCAAAGCGAGCCAACTCAACCCGATCACCGCGCCGGAGAAGATGAAGCCGAGCACGCAGCTCACCAAGGCGGCGGCAAACAGCGCGCTCATTTGAAACTGCGAACTAAAAACGATGGTGAGATATCCAAGCCCGCCCTGTCCTCCGGCAGAGTTACCGGCGGTAAAGTCGCCCACGATCGCACCGATGGGAGCCAAGGTGGCGGCGATCCGCATCCCGGTAAAAAAGTAGGGCAACGCCGCAGGAACCCGCAGCATAAGGATTTCCTGGCGCTTGGTCGCGTTACACATCCGAAAAAAATCCACCAGGTTGGTGTCGGTCGAGATCAGACCTTGCGTGGTATTCACCACCATCGGGAAGAAGCAGATGAGGAAGGTGATTATCACCACACTCGGCAGCCCCGGGCCGGCCCAGAGGATCAGGATTGGTGCGAGAACGACTATGGGCGTCATTTGCAGCGCCATCAGGTGAGGGTAAAATGATCGCCGGATTCGGGGAGAAAGCGAAAGAATGAGCGCGAGCACGAAGCTGAGGACCACCGCGATAACAAAGCCAAGGAAGGCTCCGAGCGCGGTATTGCGAGCGGCCTGGCCCAACTCGGGGGCCTTGGCCACGAGGGCTTGAAAAACCTGGTGCGGCGCAGGCAACAGAAACTGGCGGTCCGGTCCCATTGCATGTTGGGCGGCATACCAGACGCCGATGACTCCGAGCGACGACAAAACCGGGAGAATTGTATCGAGTTTACTCTTAGACATGAGCAGCGGCGGGTTTGAGGCGTTCGACCGAGCGGAGCAGCGCGGACACTTCCCCGACCAGCTTTTGGTAAGCGGGTGAAAGACGCGTCTCCTCGGTGCGCGGATAGGGCAGATCGACGCGGATTTCCGAGTGGATGCGCCCGGGATTGGCGGAGAGAACGATGATGCGATTTGAGAGGAAAACCGACTCGGCCACCGAGTGCGTCACAAAAAATGCGGTCCACTGCTGCTTCTGCCGGATCGCCAGAAGTTCCTCGTTGAGGTGATCGCGGGTCATTTCATCGAGCGCGCCGAAAGGCTCGTCCATCAGCAAGATCTTTGGCGACGTGGACACGGCGCGAGCGATGGAGACGCGCATCTTCTGACCGCCGGAAAGTTGGCGCGGATAGTAGTCGGCTCGTTCCGTGAGCCCGACCAGTGCCAAAGATTCCGCCACGATCTGGTCGCGCTTTTGTCCGTTATGTTGACCCGATAGTTTCATCGGAATGGCAACATTTTCCTTGATGGTGAGCCAAGGCATCAGCGTCGGTTCCTGGAAAACAAAGAATACCTCTTCACGTGCGTCCACCGGCTTCATGCCATCAATCACGATGCTGCCATCGGAAATCGGACTCAGGCCGGAGATCAGTTTGAGTATGGTGGACTTGCCGCAACCGCTGGGGCCGATCAGCGAAACAAAATCTCCCTGATCTGCTCGCAGGTTTATGTTTTCAAGGATGTTTGGTCCACGGCCATAGCGCTTAACTACGTCCTTAAACTCAACAATTGGGGGAGCGGATGCAGACACGAGATTCATGGCAGATGTCACACCGGTAGCACGGGAAGGACCAATCGGGATGGGCGGGCCTCGTTGTGATGAACAATTTGCAGAGCGCGCTTAAACTCACCCGGTTTGGCAACACTGGCCGGATCGGCTCCGGTATTGGGATTTCGCACCAGCAAGGGAAACGCCGAACTCGCGATGTCTATGCGAAGCCGATCACCCGCTGAGAAGCGAACCGCCGTCGGATCAAGGGGGACATCCAACTCCACGGCTTCTTTGGCGCGCGCCCGGACTGCGCCAAGGCAGATGAAAACAGCCTGACCGTTAGGCAACACCCGTGAAAGTCGCACCACGAAATCGGTCTCGGGTGCGCTGGAGGTCACGTGCAGCACGCAGCGCGGATGCCCCGCCACCAGCATCGGCTCGATGAGCGGTGCGGAGGTGAAGACAAGTAGGTTCAGCCCCTGTTGCTGCGCCGACAAATCAAACGCACCGAAGCCGGCATGCCCGCCTTGATTGCCGCCTGGCGCCTGAACCGCGACTTCCGGGTCGTAGTTGAACAGGTCGTCGGGACCGCCGGGTGATGCCGGATCGAGCCTGCCATCGCCGGTGCGGGAATTGGCACGACCTTGACTGGCAAGATACCAATGACGCGAAACCGCACCGGGCGGCGGCCAGCTCTCTGCATCGCGCCACTGATTTTCACCCAAAACAAAATAACGACATCCGCTCAGCGGGGGCGGTCCAACCGGAACCTCGTGGTCAAGCCAGTGGTGAAACCACGCCGCCATTTGCTCGTCCACCGACGACACTCCGGCCGGTCCGAAGTCAGCGCCGCCCAGCTGCGAGCCCCACGGAATGTGGCCCCAAGGCGCCGCCAGAAGAAACTGGTTCGGATGCCGCGCCTCCATCGCGCGGTAGCCATCCACCGAACCACGCAGATAAAAATCATACCAACCGCTAAGATGAAACATCGGCAGCGCGAAATCCTCGATGCGCTGCAGCAAATCAAACTCGCGCCAATACTCATCGTAGACCGCGTGGTTGAGCCAGTCGGCTACATAGCCGGGAAGATCGGCATTCGTAAGCGGCGCGATCGTGCGCAGCGGCATCGTTGTCGTTAGACGTCCGCTGTTGTTCCAATTCTCATCAAGCGCCGCTTCGCTGGCCGCGCCCCGGCGGCGACTATCCTCGCGCAACATTTGACTGCCCCAGCCAAGCGTGGTCGAGAGCTGCAAGATTCCGTTCCGGTAAAACCAGCCCGAGTAAAGATCGAAGGCCGTCATGTGGGGCGCGAGCGCACGCAGGGGCTGAGGCCGCCCCAGGGCGGCCAGCAGTTGCGTCGAACCTTGATACGAGAACCCATACATTCCAACCCGGCCGTTGCTGCCGGGCAGGCCGGCGGCCCAGAGCACAGATTCATAACCATCGGCAGTTTCGTTTCGGAAAACGTAAAAATCTCCGTCGCTGTCTCCTCGACCGCGCACGTCTTGCACCACCACCATGAAACCCTTGCGGGCAAACCACCCCGGGGGCGCATAAACAACGGTCGAGGCGATATCCCGTCCATAGGGCTGGCGCATCAGGAGCACCGGCCATGGACCCGAACCGAGATCCGTCGGGCGGTAAACATCCGCAACGAGGCGTATGCCGTCCTTGAGCGTCAGGGAAACGCCGTTCTCGATCTGAACGCCGGAAAGGGCGGAGGCGGGCAAACCAACGGCAGGTGAAGAGTGTGGAGTCACGCCGATATCACGATGCTGCGAGAGGCACCGGAGCCGTCTCCTTGAATGGATTGACCGGATAAAGGGAGAGCTTGCCGGGGTTCAACAAGCCTTCGGGGTCGGTCTCGGATTTGAGCGCGTATTTGTCCGTGATGTTTGGATACGTGCCTCGCTCCTCCATGCGGAAGGTGTGAATGTTCGTGACGGTCATGCCGATCTCGCGGCAGTAAGCCATGATCTCACGCAGGCGTTCCACCGTGGTGAATTTCACCAGCGGAATCGCGCCAAGTCCGACGTTATCGCCAAGGGTGCGGCCCTTGGGATCCACCGCGGTGGATGCAGCGAACCACTCAAAGTGCTGGAAAATTTCTCCCGGGAAACGGTTGCGGACCAAGGTGCACTGCTCGGCGTAGTTTGCAGCGAAACCGGCTTGAAAATACGTGAAGCTCGGATCGCTCTTCATGGACCAAAGCGTCGTGTGGTTGTAGGAGTAGTCGCTCACCAGCGGCGACTTCGGCGGATCCATCATCTGCGCGTGCCACGCCACATTTATGCCGTTCGCGGCCGCATCCGCCATGACCGCATCGGAGTCGTCGCGATCCAGAATGATCAGCGCCACCGACTCATCCACCCGTATGTGTTTTCGCAGAGGCGTAAAATAGGAGGGGACCGGCCACTCGGACGCGCTTATCAGTCGTTTACGCCAGGCCTTGCTTTGCGCCACGGTATTGGCCCAGGCAGTGAGTTTGGCCCAATCCGCATGACTAAAGATAAACTGGTCGTAGATCACCTTGGGCGCGAGGCGGAGCTCGATCTCGACCATGATTCCGGTGGTGCCGTAGGTGTGAAGCGTGCGGATAGCCTCGGTTTCCTCAAACTTGAGCAAACGCGGTTCTGCTTCGATTGTCATGAGCGTGACCGACTTCACCGTGCCCGGCGCGGCCAGACCGCCCCAGGTGACGGACCCGATTCCGCCTGATCCTCCGCAGAGAAAACCGGCGAGTGAGCTCTTCACCCAAGTCGAGGGCTTGCACCGCAGCTCCCAGCCGACTTTGCGCGCCTCTGGCTCGACGACACCCAGTCGCACGCCGGGCTCGGCGCGGAGCACTCCGTCGCTGGTTATCTCGATCATGCGATCAAGCCGGACAAGATCCACGACCACGCCGCCAAAAAGCGGAATACACTGACCGTAGTTACCGGTCCCCGCTCCACGCGGAACAATCGGCACGCGCGCTTCAACACAGGCCGTGATCGCGGCACGAAGCTCCGCGACACTTCCCGGACGGATCGCCAAATCGGCGCGTTTATCATCAAGCTGAGCCTTCAGGATCGGTGAATACCAGTAGAAATCCTTGGACAAAGTCTCGAGAGTTTTTCCGTCCGTGAGCACATGCTCGACACCGAGCAACTCGCGCAGTTTTGTAATCAAGGAAAGAGGAATTGAAGCCATGCTTCCGTTCAGCAGGAAATCTGCCACACACCCGACGCCCCAGAGGTAGAAAGCAAACAAAGGAAGCCCGTCTTCAAACACCAGAATCAGCACTTACCAGAGGGTTGGCTTTCAATCTGCTAGGCACTCCTCCGCGTCGAAAAGCGCGCTTCCGCCACACAATAATACCGCAATTTACACCCTATATGCCTGAAACTCTCGCCCAACTTTGTCAGGTGGATGAAAAGACCTTTTGGCCCTGGCTCACCTGGGCGGATTTCTCCCGCCTGGCTGATAAAAAAAACATCAGTGTGATTGTGCCCATCGCGGGTTTCGCCGACTGGGGCTTGGGGCATGCCCTCGACGCGGAGGAAACCGTGCTCATGCGTGTGCTCGCCGCCGCTTCAAGGCTTTCTGATCCATCACGCCTGCTGGTGCTTCCTCCTTTGCGTTTCATCGTCGGCGCAAATCCCGGATGCGCCTTCACCGTGGACGTGCCGACCGCACACGCATTCATTGACGAGGTCTGCGCCACGATCGCCGCGGCAGGCTTTCGCCGCGTCGTGTTGTTCAATGCCAGTCCGTGGAACGAAGAGCTCATTGACGCCGCCGCGCGCGATATCCGCATCGAGAGAGAGCTTCAGATGTTCTGTATCAACTTAAGCGCGCTTGATCTCGATTTTCATCCGACCCGCAGCCGCAATCGTCATGCTTTGCAGACATTGGTAACCGCACTCACCGGCAAGGAACCAGTTTCACCAAAGCCTGAAAGCACCGCCGAGAAAACACCCGCACCGACTGGCAACGAGGAGGTAACACCCTTGGCTGAGACGGCACTAGGCGTCTCAGAGGCGGCTAGCATCGGAAGCCAGCTTCTCGCCAAGTCATCCGCCCGCCTCGCCGCGCTGTTTGTTGAAATCAACTCCCGCCCCACCCTGCCCCGCGATGGCGCACTCCTCACCGTGTCCGCATCATGAGTATCTCCGAAACTTTCCCCACGTATCGTTCGTGTTACCTGCCGGCCATGTCGCTCGGCGAAATCACGGCATTGCCCGACAAATCCTATGCACCGGTTATCATTGCCACCGGAGCGATCGAGCAACACGGCCCTCATCTGCCCGTCGCGGTGGATTCCTTCCTCGCCCAGGTCTGGTTGAATCTGCTCCTGCCCCGTCTGCCCGCCGGCGTTTCCTGCTACGTGGCGCCTCCGATCACGATTGGGAAAAGCAACGAACACGTCGGCTTCCCGGGAACGCTCTACATCAGTAAATCAACCCTGCGCCTTCAACTGCTCGCCATCGTCCGCCAGCTTCACGAGTGGGGCTTTAGGGAGATCGTGATCTTGAACACTCACGGTGGAAACTCGGCCGTGCTGAAATACACCATGCGCGAAATCCGCACACTCTACGGCGCGTCCGGACTGCGAATCGGTCCGATCAAATCCGACGCGAAGATTGACGTCTCCGCGCAGGAATCTGCCTACGGTTTTCACGCCAACGAGGTGGAGACCGCACTTCTTCTCGCCGCCGCGCCGGCCCACACCAAAATCGAGGCCGCCGTCTGTCACTACCCCTCGTTCATCGGCGACCCGGGCGAGCTGCGCCCTGAGAACGCCCCCGCAACCTACTCGTGGGCCTCACAAGACATTTCTCCTTCGGGTATCATGGGCGATGCCCCCGCCGGCACCGCCGAAAACGGCGCGAAGTGGTTGGATTTGATTTCCAACGGCATGGCTGCCGACATTACTCGCCGACACGACGAGGGTCGCGCGCTGGCGACCAAATCGTAACCCATTCTCTTCATGCACCACACGCTCAGCCCCGAACCACTCGCCCACCGCTGGAATAACTCAACCCCACCCCGCCTTACGATCGCTCCCGGAGATACCGTTACCTTTAAATGCGCAGATTCCAGCGGATGGCAGGTCCGCCCGGATTGGACCGCCGCCGATTTCAAAGCCCGTTTCGATCCGCTCCAAGTCCACGCCCTCACCGGCCCGGTCGCCATTGATGGTGCGGAGCCCGGCGACATCCTCGAAATCAAAATCGAGTCCTACCAGCATCACGGCTGGGCGTGGACGAGCCTTATTCCCGGTCTCGGTCTCCTGCCCGAGGATTTCCCCGACAACCATCTCTTCATTTGGAAACTCGATGGCACGCAGACGCGCAGCTTCCCCGGCGTAACCCTCGATCTCCATCCCTTTGCCGGCATCATCGGCGTGCAACGCGCCGAGGCCGGCGAGTTTCGCACCCGCGCCCCCGGCCCATTCGGAGGTAATCTCGATGTGCGCCACCTTACCGCCGGGACGGTCTTGCACCTCCCGGTTTTCACCAAAGGCGCGGGCGTGCTCACCGGCGACTGCCACGCCGCCCAGGGCGACGGCGAGGTTTGCATCAACGGCATGGAGGCGCCGATGGATGCCACCTACACCTTCAATCTGCGCAAACAAACTCCCCTCGCCGGTCCCTACGCGATTTTCCCCGGCGGCTTCACGCCCCCTCGCTACGCGACCACACCCTGGCACCTGTTCATCGAATCCGACGAAAACCCGCGCGAGGCCTGCAGACGCGCCGTGCGCCGCGCCATTGCTTTCATTGTGGCGCGTCTGGGCGTGACCCCGGCGATGGCATACACGCTCTGCAGCGTTGTGCTCGACCTCAAGGTCAGCCAGCTCGTCAACGTGCCCACGACCACCATCACCGCCTACCTCCCGGAGGCGATCTTCGACCACGCATGAGCGATACCATCGAAGCTAAACTGGCCGCTCTCGGGCTCACTCTGCCCGCCGCGCCATCCGCCGGGGGAAACTACGTGCCGTATCGGATTAACGGAGACACCCTCATCCTCGCCGGAGTGATCAGCATCCGCGACGGGGTGCTGACCCACTCCGGTCAGGTCGGTGCCGAGCGCACCGTTGAGGAGGGCTATGCCGCCGCGCAGGTTTGCGCCCTGAACGCCCTCGCGGCCATCAAAGCCGCGCTGGGCAGCCTCGATCGGATTCGTGAGTTCCTCTACCTCGGCGGTTACGTGAACGCCGTCGCCGGATTCACCGAGAGCCCGCAGGTCATCAACGGCGCGAGCGACCTCTTCGTTAAACTCTATGGCGACGCCGGCAAACACGCCCGCGCCGCCGTCGCCGTCGCCGGCCTGCCGCGCGGTGCCACCGCCGAGATACAAGTCACAGTCAGCTTCAAGCTCTAGCTTGAACGCCTCCTTCGTCCGCGTGCTTCCCATACTTCCGCCGGCCACTCCATGAAAATCATCCGCCATCTCACTGACGCCGGCCCCGCCTTCGCCATCCTCCTGCCCGATGGGACCGCCCGCGCCGCCACCGGCACGCTCTTCTCCGGACTGCACATCACCGATCAAACCGTCACGCCCGGGCCGCTGCTCGCGCCCCTGGAACCCACCACCATCCTCGGAATCGGCCTCAACTACCGCAAACACGCCGACGAGCTCGGTCGCGACGTGCTCAAGCACCCGCTCCTTTTCCTCAAAAACCTCGCCACCGTTCAGCACCCCGGTGGCGCGATCGAGCTGCCCCGAACTCTCGCCAGCGATGCGGTGGACTATGAAGGCGAACTCGCTGTCGTAATCGGCAAAGCCTGTAAAAACGCCACCCGCGCCAACGCGCTCGACTTCGTCTTCGGCTACACCATCGCAAACGACATCTCGGCGCGCGACTGGCAATTCAAGCTCGGCGGCGGACAGTTCTGCCAAGGCAAGAGCTTCGACACCTTTTGCCCGCTGGGACCGTTCCTGCTCACCAAAGACGAGCTCCCCGACCCCTCTGACCTTCGCTTGCGCACCACGGTTAACGGCGAATTGCGCCAGGATGGCCACACCCGCGACATGCTCTTCGACGTGCCCGCCCTCATCGTGTTTCTCAGCGCCAGCAAAACCGTCCTGCCCGGCACCGTCATCCTCACCGGCACAC
>JAIYBI010000394.1 GCA_027488595.1 Opitutaceae bacterium
GGAGACCTGAGGGCTGAGACCTGAAACCTGAGGTTGGGCGGCGAGCGGCCGCCATGCGAGCTGCTCGACCCAGGCGCCGCCGAGGTCGGCGGTGGCGGTGTGCTGGGCGTTGGAGGCGTCCCAGAATTTGACCTTTCCGTCCTGGCCACCGGTGGCGAGGAGGGCGGAAGGGGAGACCTGAGGGCTGAGACCTGAAACCTGAGGGGCGAAGGCGAGGCAGTTGGCGCCGTCGTCGTGGCCGGGGAGTTGGCGGCGGTTTTCACCCGTGGGGCCGTCGAAGAGATGGATGGGGCCGGCGGCGGAGGCGGCAGCGAGGAGTGCGCCGTCGGGTGACCAGGCGAGGTCTATGACATAGTCGTCAATCGGGGCGGCCCAGAGCTTGGTGAGGTTCATGCGTGCCGCCAAGGGAGCGCGGCCCGGCGGCGGTGCGCAAGGCGCGAGTCACCGGCGGGTGGTTTCGCAGCGTGCGGCGGGCACGGGGAAGACCTAACACCCGTTACGCAACATTTCAGGCCTTTCAACGCGAAGACGCGAAGACGCAGAGCACGGAATAACTGGTTCGAACTAAATACTTTCTCTGCGCCTCTGCGACTTTGCGTTAAGGACTCGGTTTTATCGCTAAAGAGCCTCACACATCTCGAACGCAGCGGAAGCCGAGGTTGGTGGTGGCGCTGTCGGGAGTGTTGCTGCTGCGGGCATCCACTCGGTAGCGGTTGCAGTAGCTGGCGTGGCAAAGGTAACTGCCGCCGCGCATGACGCGACGGGGTTGAGCGGAGTCGGGCTTGGCGGGCCCGGCGGGGTCAAGACGCAAGGCGGGGGGGCGCGGGTAGGTGTTGGTGGCGAAAAAATCCCAGCACCACTCCCAGACGTTACCAGTCATCTGGTAAAGGCCGTGAGCGTTGGCGCGGTAGCTTTTGGCGGGGGCCGGGCCGAAGTGTCCGTCGGCGAGGGTGTTTTGGGTCGGGAACACGCCCTGCCAGACGTTCATGCGGTGTTTGCCCTCGGGCTCGAGATCGTCGCCCCAAGGGTAACGCTTTTGGACAAGACCGCCGCGGGCGGCGTATTCCCATTCGGCCTCGGTCGGCAGGCGTTTCCCGGCCCAGGCGCAGTAAGCGAGGGCATCGTTCCATGACACGTGGACGACCGGGTGGTGACGGCGGTTTTTGAGGTGGGAGCCGGGGCCCTCGGGGCGGCGCCAGGAAGCGCCCTCCACGCGGCACCACCACTCGCTGCCGACGACGCGGACGCGTTCGGTGCCGTTTTGGCGGGCGGGCGGGAGATGGCCGAAAAAGACGAAGGACCAGCCGAAGCGCTCCGACTCGGTGCGGTAGCCGGTGGCGTTGATGAAGGCGTTGAACTGGTCGTTGGTGACGGTGGTGGCGTCCATCCAGAAGGGCGTGAGCCGGACGGGGTGGACGGGGCCCTCGCCATCGGCAGCGAAACCGTAGTCGCCCTCGTTGCCCATGAGAAACTCGCCGCCGGGGAGAAGGACCATGCCTGCGGTATCGCCGGCGCGGATACGATTAAAACCGGGAACGTCGGTTTTAGCGGCGGTGACGGGCGCGGCGGGTTCTGCCGAAGTGGGCCGGAGGGGAGTGCAGCACGAGTCCATGGATGAGCGGTGGTGGCGGTGGAACAATTGCTCGGGGGTCCTTAAGAGCAAGCGAGGGCACGGCGGCAGGAGGCAGGAACAAAACCGGTTTTTTACGCTTAACCTATGCGCGGGATGCGCGCACGGTGTCGGCACATGGCCCGGCTGCGCATCGTGACTTACAATATCGCCCACGGCAGAGGGCTGCGTCCGATCCAGGGCTCGATCCAAACACGCAGGCTTTGAATCTCAGTGGGAGTTCACCCTCTTGCATTTTGTTCAAAGCAAGGACGCGATTTCGCCTCCTGCCTTTTCCGCATTTCCATAACGTCAATCAATAAACAGCGGCAGGCCCCCCCTCCGGTCTGAGTCCTGGATTTTGCCGGGGATTGGGACGGGAGAGGTTAATGGGCGAGCTCCTTTAGCGCGTTTGTCTTTTTTGCATAGGCGAACGTCGCGACCAGCACGGCGGTGAACGCCACGATTGTCGTCCGCGCCCCGATCTCGCCGATCAGCCAACCCGCCGCCAACATCCCGATCGGAGCCGCTGCCATCGCCAGCGCTGTCGAGGTGCCTAGCACTCGGCCCAGTGCACCCGCCGGTGCGCGCCGCTGAAACGCCGTGTTGATCAGCGGCATGATCGTTCCGCCCGCCACCCCGGCCAGCAGTGCCGCAAAAATCTGCGCCCCCGGCGTCGTCGCCCATCCGAGTAATCCGAGCCCCGCGATCTCGCCTGCCAGCCCAAGCAACAAAGCCCGTCGCGGATCAATTCGTCGTAGGTATTCCCCGTAAGCCCACGCCCCGCCTACCGCGCCGAGCCCGAACGAGGCGAGCAACCAGCCCAGTTGCTCCACCCGCCCCGTGTCGTGAAACAAAACCGGCAGCGCGATCCCGGTGATCGGGGCCAGCGCCGCCATCCAAACGGTCCCGATCAAGGTTATCGCCCAGAGCAACCGATCCGCCCGCAGCGCCCGCCAGCCTCCAAGCCAGTCCCCGCCCGACCCCGCTTCGCCGTTTGCCCCCCGCTCCGCTCCCCGCGCGAGCGACGCCCCTCCCGCCGCCGTGATGAGAAAAAGCGCGGCTGTAAACAAGAGCACTTCCGCCGCTCCCAGCCAAGCGATGAGCACCCCGGCCAGAGCAGGGCCAACGATACCCGCCAAGCCCTGCGCCCCCTCGGACCACGCGTTGGCCTTTTCCAGCGGCACTCCGCCGCGCCGCGCCGCCTCGGGCAACAAGCTCTCCCGCGCAGTCACTCCCGCCGGATCCAGCATTGCACCCAACGCCGCCAGTCCCACCAACGCCGGGTATGAAAGTAGGTCGAACACCGCGAGGACCGGTATCGCCGCGTTCACCGCCGCGCTCAACAGGTCCGACGCGCACGCGATCCGGCCCGCGCCCACCCGGTCGGCCAGCACCCCGCCGATCCATCCACCCAAAACCAACGCCGCCCCAGTGCAAAAGGCCAGCAACCCCGCGTCCAGCGCCCGCCCGGTCTTTTCCAGCACCAGCCAGGGCAGCGCCACCGCCGTGACCTGGTTCGCGGTCAACGACATGCCGATCACCGCCGCCAAGCCCCGCACCGCGCCGCCCTTCCCCGCCTGCTCCTGCGATTCCGGACCTTCCTCGCCCCGCCGTGTCCACCACCCGAGCAGTTGCTCGGCCGGCCCGCGTTCGGCCCGCCTTTGCCAAAAATGAAGCGCCGCTACGATGAGTGCGAAGACGCCAAGGGCCACGACCAGCAGGACGGTCGGCCCAAAGCGTCCAAACAGGTCGAACCCCCACGCATTGAACATCACCCCTAGGATCACCGAATGGGCGAGGTAGCCGCTCAAGGTGTTGCGACCCGTGGAGGCCAGCACGCGAACCCACGCGGCCCGCCCGGCCCGCCCGGCCCGCCTCGCAAGCGCGAACACTCCGAAAAGTAGCGCCATCGCCAGCGTCGGCGCAACCAGCGAATAGGCCAGCCACGCCTCCGCGCCGAACTCCGCGTCCCGCGTGCGGAGCACGGCCGCGCCTGAAACCGCCGCGACCAGCGCCCCTCCCACCGCAAGCACGCGGGCTCGCGCACGAGTCATCGCGCCTTCAGGCGGAAACCAGCCTGTGCGTCCGGCCGCGCGTCCGAATAGAAACATCGCGGCGGCGATCGGCCCGTTGAAGGCGAGCACGAAAAGCGCCGTTTCGCCGAGGCCACTACGCGGAGTCTCGCTCCCCGGAGCCAACGCTTCGATCTGCATCAGATGAAGATCGAACTCGCGCAATGCCTCCGCCTGGACCAGTGCGCCCGCCAGCAGCAAGACCAGCCCGGTTCCGACCAACCAGCGTGTGGGCCAGTTTCGTGTGAACCAGAGACCGCCACCCAGCAATGAGTAAAGGAGCAGTATGTCACCGTGGAAGAAGCATGTCGCATGAACGCAGCCCAGCGCCGCGAGCCCGCACAACCGCCGCAGAAAACGCCGTCTCGTCAACGCCTCCGTCCCTGGACCCGCGCCGTCGAGCAGCTTGGCGAACCCAAACCCGAAGAGAAAAGAGAAAATCGGGAAAAACTTCCCGGCCGCGAAGGTCAGCACCAGCCAATGCGCGAACTCATCAACCGGCCCGCGCGGCCCCGCCGACATTCCGGCGAAGAAGGGCGTGTTCACCACGATCACCCCGAGCAACGCGACCGCCCGGGTAGCATCAAGCGCGCTCAAGCGGTCGCCCCGGGCTGTGTCGGGCGTTGTAACGGGTTTCACCGCTGTCGCTTCATTCTGCATGGCGAAGATCTTGCTCGCCGCGTCTCAGCGCACCCCGGGGGCGAGCAGGCAGCGCAGCGCCTCGTGCATCGCGGGCACCGCCTCACGCAGCGCGGCTGGTCCGTGCAGAGCTCCCCGCCAGAGCCAGCCGTCAATCAACGCTATCACTGCCTCGGCCAGAAGGTCGGGCCGGCTGTCCGCCGGGATTTCCCGCCGGGCGCGTGCTTCCTCAAGCGCGACGGCCAGATTGGCGCGGCACCGTTTGTCTGCGCGTCGGGCATCGTCCCGCAGGGGCCGATTGCGGGACTGCTCGGCCGCCACCTCCATGTGCAGGGCGAGGTCCGCCGCGCGTGCTTCCGTGCACACCGCTTCGATCAGCGCATGCAGCCCGGCCAGCGGATCGCCCGCCTCACGCAGCTCCTCGATGCGCGCCAGCAGCCAGCCCGTATCTTCCTCGACCAGGGCGGCGATGATCGCGTCCTTCGAGGGGAAATAGCGGTAGAGCGCCCCCGGACTCAGCCCGGCGGCCGCGCAGAGTTCCTTCATCCCGGAACCGGCGAAGCCACGGCGGGCGAAACAGCCCCGGGCAGCCTTCAGCACGACCTCGCGTCGTTGGCGTTGAAAATCTGGATCAGCGGTTCTCATAAATAAAACGAACGTTCGTTCGCGTTATTATGTCAAGCCACTTTCGTCCTTGAGGTAGACGGCAGGGATGGGCCTCGGTCAGTCAACGGGTGAGTTTCCCGTGCCACGCCGAAGCCGAGTCGGCCGAAGTCACGGTCTGTTGCGCCCTCGTGCGGCGGACCGGTTTTTTCGCTTAACCTATGCGCGGGATGCGCGCACGGTGTCGGCACATGGCCCGGCTGCGCATCGTGACTTACAATATCGCCCACGGCAGGGGGCTGCGTCCGATCCAGGGCTTGCAATCGCGGCGCTCGATGCGGGCCCACCTCCTGCGCATCGCGACCCTCCTCCGCACGCTCGATGCCGACGTGGTGGCCTTGCAGGAGATTGATGAACGTTCGCGCTGGGCGGGTAACTTCGACCAAGTCGCCTACTTGCAGGAACACGCGGGCTACGAGCACGCGCTGTTTGGTCGCACCACGCTGCGCGAGGGCATTTTCAACCTGAGTTATGGCAACGCGTTTTTGTCGCGCCATCCGCTGCTGGAAGGCGAGGCGATCACTTTCGGGCGGAAGACGGTGGGGGAAAAGGGATTTCTGTTCGCCGAGGCCAAGGTGGGCAAACGCACGGTCCCTTTGCTCAACCTGCACTTGAACTACCGTTCGCGGGCGTCGCGGCTTGATCAGGTCAGGCAGGTGTTCCGGTATTTGGAAAAGCAGCACAACACCCGCGCGCCGCTCTGGAGCGTGCCGCCGGTGGTGTGTGGTGATTTCAACACCGCGCGCCACGCCAGCGACGCCACCGCGAGCCTGTTGCAAGAGCTGAAACACTTCGGCGACTACGCGCTTCTGCCGGCGGGCGGAAAAACTTTTCCTTCGCCGCTGCCGACCCGTGCGCTCGACTTCGTGATGGTGCCGGCCGGCATCCAGGTCGAGCGCTCCGAGGTTGTGCGCTCGTGGCTCTCCGATCATCGGCCGGTGCTGGTCGAAGTCATCCTGCCCAACTCGTAATCCATTATTCGTTCCCCCTAAAAAAACAAACCCCATGTCCTCACCCATCCCTGTTGATCTCGCCGCGCCGACCATTCCGTTTAACCGCTATTTTCAGCGCGGGGTCGGCTCCTGCCACGCCTACCTGACCTTGCGCGAGGATTTCCGCGAACACGTGCGGCTGGCGCAGCAGGAAATCGGTTTCGGGGGCATCCGCTTCCACGGGATTTTTACCGAATACGTGGGCGTCATCCACGGCGGCGAGGACGCGGATGGCGGGCCTCGGTTGAACTTTCAAAACGCCACGAAGATCTACGAGTTTTTCGTCGCGCAGGGCATGAAGCCTTTTGTCGAGCTCGGGTTCATGCCCACGCGACTGGCGAGCGGGCCGCAGACGATTTTTGATTATCGCGGCAACATCACGCCGCCGAAGGAGTGGGCGCAGTGGACGCGTCTGGTGCGGCGCTTCGTGGCGCATCTGGTGAACCACTTCGGCATCGAGGAAGTGCTGACCTGGCACTTCGAAGTCTGGAACGAACCCGATCTGCACAACACCTTCTGGACCGGAACGAGAGAGGATTATTTCCGTCTCTACGCCGAGACGGCTCATGCGGTGAAGGCGGTGGATGCGCGCCTGCGTGTCGGCGGCCCCGCGACCTCGAAGACGATGTGGGTGCCGGCGCTGCTCGCCTACTGCGCGGAGCACAAGGCGCCGGTGGATTTTATCTCGACGCATCACTACGCGGTGGATGCCGACCTCGTGCTCGGCGTGCCGGAGGGGCCGATGTATTACCGGGGGCCGGCGGGTCTGGCGCGCGAGGTGGCGCGGGTGCGCGCGGAGATCGCGGCATCGGCTTTTCCGAAGGCGGAGTTGCATTTCACGGAGTGGAATTGCTCGCCGGCGCACGAGGACGTTTTCGGCAAAGACACGGCGTTCACGGCGGCCTTCGCGCTGCAGAGCATCAAGGAGGTCTCTGGCCTGGCGGACTCCTATATGTGGTGGACGGTGAGCGATATTTTTGAAGAGAGCGGCCTGAGCCTGCGTCCCTTCACGGGTAAATACGGCCTCGTGAATCAGCACGGCATCAAGAAACCCGTTTTCCACGCCTACCGCTGGCTGGCGCGGCTCTACGACGTGGAGCTGCCTGCGCCGCATGCGTCGGCGCGCGTGACGCGCTCCTCGCAGGGTGATGTGCGGTTGCTGACATGGAATCTGCCCGACGTGATCGAGACCGACCTCGGCGGCGGCGATTGGAAAATCAAAGGCGCGCACCGGCGCGACGAGTTTTTGGTGCGGGGCCTGGCGTGCGGCCGCTACCGCGTGCGGGTGTGGACGGTGGACGACGAGCGTGGCAACGCCCTGCACGCGTGGCGGCGGATGGGCGCGCCGGATTACCCGAAGGCGGCGGAGCTTGCCGCGCTGCGCGCGGCGGCCGAGCCGGTGCTTTTGCGCGACGAGACGCTCTCGCTGGAGGGCGAGCTAGCGCTGGCGCTCGATCTCGCTCCTTGCGCGGTGGTGAGCGTGGAGATCGAGCGCTGCTGAGCGAGGTTCTCCGGATTAGTTGAGTTCTTCGACCAAGGCCTCGGTGGTCTGCCCGGCGACGGTGAGGCGGTAGCGTTTACCCGGGCCGGTCGGGGCGGCAGCGTGGGAGGCGGGCGCGGGGGCGGCGGCGGCGGCAGGAGGGGAGGCGACCACGACGGGGGTCGCAGGAGCGGCGACCTTCGGGGCGTGGAGTTTGGCGAACTCTTGCGGGAACATGGCGTGCAAGACGCAGGCCTCGTCGTCGGTGGGGAGGTTTTTGGCGGCGAGCTCCTCGCGGAGTTTCGGCATACGCGGCGGGAGGGCGTCGGCGTTGCGGCCCTCGACGGGCTTCTGGCCGGTGCGGTCGAAGATAAGTTTGATGAGCTCGGCGGAGACGGTGCCGGGCGGGCGGCCGTATTTGTTGAGCGCGATGTCGGCGGCGGCGGGGGCGATGGTTTTCCAGCGGCCGAACTTCACGTTCATCATGGCCTGGGTGCCGACGATCTGGGAGGTGGGCGTGACGAGGGGAATCCAGCCGAGGGCTTCGCGGACGTGGAAAATCTCGCTCATGACCTGCTCGAACTTGTCGGCCATGTTCTGCTCTTTGAGCTGGTTTCTGAAGTTGGACAACATGCCGCCGGGCACCTGGTAAATGAGGGTGTCGCTGTCCACGCGCTCGTTGTCGGGCGAGGTGAACTTGCCGAGCTCCTTGTAGACGCCGGTGAAATACTCGCGGAGCTGGGCGAGTTTTTCCCGGTCGTAGCTCGGGCAGCGGGGGTGGCCTTCGAGCAAGGCGAGCATGCGAAGGGTGTCGGGCTGGGCGGTGCCGTTGGCGAAGGGCGCGATGGACGTCTCGACGATGTCCACGCCGGCATCAATGGCGGCGAGGTAGGACGAGGCGCCGAGGCCGGCGGTGTCGTGGGTGTGGAGGGTGATGGGCAGGCCGACACGCTGGCGAAGCTGGGCGACCATGTCGTAGGCGACGCGCGGGGCGATGACGCCGGACATGTCCTTGATGCCGATGCTATCGCAGCCCATAGCGCGGAGCTCGATGCCCATTTTCACGAAGGCCTCGACGGTGTGGACTGGGCTGGTGGTGTAGCAAATCTCGCCGCGGGCGTGTTTGCCGCAGGCCTTCACGGTCTTGATCGCAGTGATGAGATTGCGAGTGTCGTTAAGGGCGTCGAAAATGCGGAAGATATCCTGGCCGGCGGCGGCGTCGGCGCGGATGAAGGCCTCGACCACGTCGTCGGGGAAGGACGTGTATTGAACGATGTTTTGCCCGCGCAGGAGCATGATCTGCGGGGTCTGCGGGGCGGCCTTTTTGAGGGCGCGGAGGCGGTCGAAAGGATTCTCGCCGAGGAAGCGCAGGCAGGAATCCACGGTGGCGCCGCCCCAGGTTTCGAGGCCGGCGAAACCCATGCCATCGAGGATGGGCGCGGCGGGGAGCATCTGCGCGGTGGTCATGCGCGTGGCGGCGAGGGACTGGTGGCCGTCGCGAAGGACGGTGTTGTTGAATTGGACGGTTTTCATGGTGGGAAAGAGGAGGGGGAGGACGGGTTATTCGAGCTCGCGCAGGAAGGCGACGCGGGTGGCGTCGTAGGTGTGACGGGTGCCGTCGCGGGTGCTCAGCTCAAGGTGACCGCAGGAGGTGATGCCGTGAAAACTGCCGATGACGGCGGCATCTTCACCCGCGAGAGTGAGGGCGACGAGGCGGGGTTCGGACCAGGCGCGATTGAGGTCGGCGGCGATGGGCGCGAAGCCCTCGGTGGCGAGACGGTGGTGGGCTCGCGCGAGGGACTGGAGAACGAGCGCGACGACATCATCGAGGGAGGTGCCGCCGAGCGCGGTGAGGTCGGCGAGGCGGGTGGTGGTGTCGCGCAAGGCGGGTTCGGCGGACTCGGGCGAGTTAAAGACATTCAGGCCGATGCCGACGACGGCGGTGTCGGCGGTGTGGCGCTCGACCAGCAAGCCGGCGAGTTTGCGGCGGCCGCTGAGGATATCGTTGGGCCAGCGTAGTCGGAGATCGGATACGCCTAGACTCGTGAGGGCGGCGATGAGGGCCCAGCCGGCGGCGAGCGGCAGGGTGGCCCAAAGCTCGCGCGGGCCGGGGCAGGGGAGGACGGCGGAGAGCCAGAGACCGCCGGCGTCGGAGACCCAGTGTTTGCCGGTGCGGCCGCGGCCGGCGGACTGGGTGGTGGCGCGCACGGCGTGCCACGGCGGAAGAGCGCGCGCCTCGATGTTGGTGGAGGGTGTGGTGGCGACGGTGCGCAGCGACCAGAGGCGGGCCGCGGAGAGTCCAGAGACGGAATCGTCGGCGGTGGCGGCGGAGGCGGAGCAGGCGGCTTGCATCGAGGGGGCGGGATTAGATGAGGCCGAGGCCCTTCAGGACGGAGAGCATGATGGCGGCGGCCATGACGGAGCCGATCTGGCCGCCGGTGTTGGCGCCCATGGCGTGCATGAGGAGGAAGTTTTGTTTGTTCCAACGCTGGCCCTCGGTTTGCACCAGGCGGGCGGCCATGGGGTAGGCGGAGATGCCGGCGGCGCCGATGAGCGGATTCATTTTACCGCCGGAGAGCACATACCAGAGCTTGCCGAGGAGCACGCCACCGACGGTGTCTACGATGATGGCGAAGAGGCCGAGGCCGAAAACCATCAAGGTTTTTACGGACAGGAAATTGTGGCCGACCATTGTGCCGCCGATGGCGAGGCCGAGGAAGAGGGTGGCGATGTTGGCGATCTCGTTTTCGCTGGCCTGGGCGAGGCGAGGGACGGCCCCGCTGACCTTCATGAAGTTGCCCAGCATGATCATGCCCATGAGCGGGAGGCCCTTGGGGGCGATGAGGCCGGTGACGACGGTGACGACGAGGGGAAAGGCGATGAGGGCGGCCTTGGAGACCTTGCCGCTGACGGGCGGCATCTTGACCGCGCGCTCCTTTTCGGTGGTGAGCATCCGCATGATGGGCGGCTGGATGATCGGCACCAGGGCCATGTAGGAATAGGCGGCGTCGTCGAGGGCGCCGACCATGGACGTGTCGATCTTGCCCAGGCCGGCGAAGAGGTTGGAAACGTAGATGACGGTAGGCCCGTCGCAGGCGCCGATGGTGGCCACGGCGACGGCGGATTCCTTGGAAAACCCGAGGGCGAGGGCGAGGAGGAGGGTGGCGAAAATGCCGAGCTGCCCGGCGGCGCCGAAGAGCAGGAGCTTGGGGTTGGCGAGCAGCGGGGTGAAGTCGGTCATCGAGCCGATGCCGACGAAGATGAGGAGCGGGAACAGCTCGTTGCCGATGCCGAAGTCATACATCGTTTTCAGGACGCCGCCGGGGTGCATGAGCTCGCTGAGGGGAAGATTCGCGAGCAGGCAGCCGAAGCCGATGGGCAGGAGCAGGAGCGGCTCCACGTCCTTGGCGACGGCGAGGTAGAACATCATGCCGGCGATCGCCAGCATGATGAGGCTGGCGCCCTCGGTGTTTCGGATACCCTCGGAGAGACCCTGGAGGCCGGCTAGGATTGCGTCGAGCATGGTGGGGTGGTGCGGGTTAGGGCTTCGGCGCGGGGGCGGGCGCCTCGGGGGGTGGCGGGGGCAGCAAGGTGGTGAGTCCACGGATGAGCAGAGTGAGCAGCCACAGGGTGAGCAGGGTGCCGCCCATGCCGACGATCAGAAGAGTGAGTCCGAAGGTGAGGTTACTCATGGTGACGATTGGGAGGGGAGGTTAGGAGCCATGCGGATCGGCAGGCCCGGCGACCGCAGGGTAGGTTCGGCTGTGCCAGACTGAGAGCACGATGGAGACGAGCAGCACCAAGCCGATGACGAGCAGTGAAACGAAGGAGTGTGCCTTGAACCACTCCTCGACGGGCGCGTAGGCGCCGGCGAGCATCTTTACCCCGATGAAAAACAGGATGATGCTGACGCCATGTTTGAGGAAATGGAACATGCCCATGACGCCGCGCAGGGCGAAGAAGAGTGAGTTGAGCCCCAGCACGGCGAAGACATTGGAGGTGAGCACGACGAAGGGATCTTGAGTGATGCCCATGATCGCGGGGATGGAGTCTATGGCGAAGAGCACGTCGGTGCTGCCGATGACGAGGAAAACGAGGAAGAGCGGGGTGATGCAGAGTCTGCCCCCGTGGGAGACCAGCAGCCGGTGGCTCTCGGGACCCGGGTCATGCAGGGGAAAAAAACGCGAGGCGAGGCGATGCAGGATGTTTTTCCTGGGGTCAACCTGCTCGTCCTCGTCGGACGTGAGCATTTTCCAGGCGGTCCAGATCAGGAGGGCGCCGAAGCCGTAGAGCAGCCAGTGGAAGCGTTGCAGCAGGGCGATGCCGAAGAGAATGAAGAGAATGCGCAGCGCGATGGAGAGGTAGATGCCGAGCTTGATCAGCTTGGGCTGGGCGTGCTCAGGGACACCCAGGATCGAAAAGATGAGGATGAACACGAAAAGGTTGTCCACCGAGAGCGAGTATTCCGTGAGATAGCCCGAGATGAACAGCAGCCCGAGCTCGTGGCCGGACGGGTGGAGGAAGTAAATCGCCCCGGCATAGCCGAAGGCGAGGGCGATCCAAATGCCGGCCCAGCGCAGGGCTGATTTCACTCCGACGGCGGTGTGCCGGTGGGTGATGACGAACAGATCCAGAGCGGAGACGCCGATGAAGATAACCCAGAAAATGATCCACAAAAGAGTGAGCGAGTTCATGGGTGATGCCCGCGGGATGCGGGCGGTGGTGCGCTAGCGAACCTTATGCGAATGGAAAATCTGGCGGCGGCCTTCCAAGGACCAGCCCCGGTCGTCCATCTGCGAGGTGATGCCCACGATGCGGACCCGGCCCTTGAGGGTGGCGTGGACGGCGGCGGCGATGACGGCGAACACCTCGGCTGGCATCGCGTCGGCCGGGCCGGGCGTCGTCGCCGGAGCCGCTGCGGGGGTTTTGGGGAGGGCCGCGAGCGTTGCGGGAGCCGGTGCAGCGAGGGCGGGAGTGGCCGCGTCGTTTGGTTGAGGGCGGCGCTCGAGCGCCTCGATGCGAGCGCGCAGCGTGACGAACGCTTTCGCGATGAAAAGAAGCGCGCCTGCCAGCACCACGAGCAGAGCGGTCTGGATGCTGATGTCGGCGAGGGCGGCTAGCGGGAGGGACGCGGCATTCATGCGGGTGTGGGCGGGCGGATCAAACGATTTGGAGCAGGGTCTGGCCTTCCTCGACGCC
>JAIYBI010000043.1 GCA_027488595.1 Opitutaceae bacterium
ATGGAAAGGGGACCCGCTCCGGCAGCAGACACGCAAACTCGGGCAACGAAGGCGCGATATAAATGCCCGATAAAACCCGTCCGCCAGGCCGAAGCAGGGTGCGCCACGCTTGCAGCACACGCACCGGATCCTCCGCCCATTGCAGGAGACTGCATGAGCTCACATAGTCCCACGACGCAGGGGCGTCGGGCGGGTTCCAGGCATCGCGCTGCGTCCAGGTGATTTCGGGAAACGCCTGGCGTGCGGTCGCGACCATCGCCGCCGCGTGGTCGCTCGCTTCCAAGTTGGAAAACACCCGGGCCAAGTGCCGGGTGAAGTTTCCCGTGCCCGCGCCGAACTCCAGGCAAGCGAGGGGGCTGTGTCGCAGTGGCAACCACTCGGCGACCCAGGCCGCCGTGTCCCGCTGCACGTGGGCGTGGGTGTCGTAGCTCGTGGCTTTGCGGTCAAACGCGAGTTCGTCAGAGGGGTTTAGCGGGTTCACCGGTAGGCGCGGCCGATGGCCGGCAGGAGTTGACGAAAATCGTGCCCGAGGCCGGGCAGGATGTGGCAGGTGGTCAGATTCGGAAGCAGATGCGGAAGCGAAATCAAAGGGTCGTTCTCTCCGACAAAAACCTCCGCGCGTTGGACCGTTCCCGGATGGGCGCGCAGCCGTCCGAGCGCATCGAGACCCCACGCCAGATCGTCGCGGGCGTAGGGCAACTCGCCTTGCTGCGCGACCATGCCGCTCAGGCGCTGGAACAAGCGCAGGGCCTGCGCGGCGTTCTGCTCAAACCGCGCGTGAATCGCCAAACGGGTGGCGCGTTGCGAGGTCCCGCCCATGCCCTCCTCGGCGTCGAACGCCAGTATCGGAGCGACCACCAGCAGGCGCGTCGAGACCGGCCAGGTCTCCTCCGCCAGCAGGAGCAGTCCGCCCAAAGAGTAGCCGGCCACCACGTCGAAATTCCCTTCACGCATCCGGTCCACGGCATGCGCATCCGGCAAAAAGACCGTGTGGAGAACGTCCGGCCACGCCGCGCCCACCGTTCGGGTAAAATCCGCCGTCGAGACGCCCCACCCGCCGATCCACCCCCACCGCCGTGATGCTGCCAAAGGAGTCATGAGGATGCGCGGGTCCGGCGGAACAAGGCCCGCCAACTCTCGACAAGATACCAATCCATTAAAAGCAAATGAAGGGTGCGGTGATAGAAGCGAGGTGCGTGGACTCGGTCTTCATTCAGCCAATCGAACACATCGAAGTGGCGGGTCGAGAGGATAAACTGGCGCGAACCATCCATCTCCCATCCTGCGACCGCCACTCCGCGATGGATTTTCATCGCCCGGTAACGCGGCTCGTCGGGATAGAGCGCGACGGCCCGAGGCAGACGCAGGGCGTTCCAGCGCTCGATATCCTCCGGTCGGTATTTCGACCTGCCGAAATCGATTTTGATAAAAAGTTGGTCCCACGCGATCAATCGGCACCGTCTTTCATATCGTGAGACAACCTCCTGCTCGGAGCTGTAGTGCATCCCAAACAGGCGTGCGTGCCGGGTTTGGATGATCGGATAACCGCGCTCCTTGCTCGAAACCGAAAGAACGTCCAAGGCATCCGGTTCACGCATTTTGAGCAAGAAATCGATGTATTCATGGCTTTCAAAGCCCATGCCAATAAAGGGTGAGCGACACTTTAGACCTAGCGCCGAGTATAAGCGCCCGGCCCAACAGTCATCCGCGACGACGGTAACCTCTTCGCGGACCAAACGCGCTTTCACATACCGCGTGCCCATCTTGTGGCGAATCGCACGAAACAGCGAGGCACGGGAGGTCGGTAAAGGCGCGTCAGCCATGGGCAAAGTGGTCCGGCAAGCCCCGCGAGGATAGACCGCAAGGGCAAGCCCGTAAGCGCCGGTCCGATACGGTGAGTGGAACGGAGACGACGAAACGTCGAAAAATCTTTCGGCTGCGGGTCGCTGGGCGGGACCTGTTGGTCGGCACCGGTGTCGAGTAGTTGGAACACAGACAGAAACATCTGTGCCACCTCGGCAACGCTGACGGGTCGGGTGGCGGTCCCCCCTACGGAAAAAGGAGGCGGAACGAAATCCTGCAAACTGCGGGATTCCGCTACGGCCGGATCTAATCTGTCAGCTTATCTTTTAAACTGGCTGGCGATCAGGCCGGTGAGCGCGGCGTGGAGGTTCTCGTCGTCCAGTTTGTTGAGGACTTCCTCGAAGAAGGCGGAGACGAGCAGGCGGCGGGCTTCGACGGGCTTGATGCCGCGGGCCTGGAGGTAGAACTCTTGCTCGGCGTCGATGCGAGCGGAGGTGCTGCCGTGGCTGCATTTCACGTCGTTGGCCTGGATTTCGAGGCCGGGCAGGCTGTGCGCCTCGGCGGTGTCGCTGAGCATCAGGTTGCGGTTCTTTTGGTAGGCGTCGGTCTGCTGGGCGTCGGGCTCGACGATGATGAGTCCGGAGAAAATCGTCTTCGCGGAGTCGAGCAGGGCGTTTTTGTAGAGGAGATTGGACGTCGTGTGCGGCGCGATGTGGGTCTGGAGCGTGCGCTGGTCGAACTCGCGTTCGCCGCTGGCCACGGTGAGAGCGAGCATCTCGGAGTGCGCGCCGGGGCCGAGCAGGCGGGAGTGTGATTCGTGGCGGGACTGGCGGCCGCCGAGATGGAGGTTGAGCGAGAGCACGCGGGCGTCGCGCTCGACGGCGATGCTGTTGGTCTGGAAGGCGAGGGTCGCGCGGCTCCAATTCTGGGCGCCGACGTAGGTGAGTTGGGCACCCTCGGAGGCGTGGAGGTCGTTCACCCCGGATACAAACTGGCGCTCGGACTCGGCGCCGCCGGAGATAAAAAACTCAACCAGCGTGGCCTTGGCGCGAGGGCCGAGGACGACGATGGTGTGGGGGAACATCGAGACATTGTTGCCCGAGAGCGTGTGCTGGATGACGAGCGGGAGCGCGATCTCGACATCGGCGGGAACGTAGAGAAAACCGCCGGCGACGCTGAGGGCGGTGTTGAGCGCGACGAACTTCTCCGAGCCGAGGTTGGTCGGGTGTTTCTGATAATATTGGCGAACGAGGTCACCGTGGTTGCGGAGGGCTTCGTCGAGCGGGGCGAAGATGACGCCCTTGGCGGCAAGCTCGGCGGAAATCGTGCTGCGGGCGACGACTTGTCGGTTCGAGAAGACGATCTCGGCGGCTTGGGGGAAATCCGTGTGGTGGGGGATCTGCTGGGAAGGCTCCTCGGGCACATGGTAGCCATCGAGGTCGAGGCCCTTCAGGTTTGAGAAGCGCCAGGTCTCATCGGTGCGCGAGGGCAGAGGGAGCGCGAGGAACTGGTTCCAGGCGGCCTTCTTGGTCTCGAGCCACCAGGCGGGCAGGTAGCCGCGCTGGGAGAGATGTTGGGCAAAGCGGGCGGAGGTGAAACCCTCGGCGGGCGTGGTGAAAAGGGCGGGAGCGGACATGCTGGAAAAATTCGAGGGACTATTTCGGATGAGTTACACAGAGGGCACGAGAGATGACACAGAGGTCACGGAGGAGGGAGAATGCGTATTCTGGGATTGGGCTCGGTGGACTCTGTGAACCCTCTCGTGCCCTCTGTGTAATTGGCTCGTGTTGATTTTGATCAGCCGACCGAGCCTTCCATTTCGAGGTCGATGAGGCGTTTGAGCTCGACGCTGTATTCCATGGGGAATTGGCGGACGAGGTCGTTGACGAAGCCGTTTACCGCGAGGCTCATCGCCTGCGCTTCGGTGAGGCCGCGTTGCTGCATGTAGAAGATCATGTCTTCGCTGACCTTCGACACGCTGGCCTCGTGCTGGACGGCGTGGGTGTCGCCGCGCACGACAATGGCGGGATAGGTGTCGGTGCGGGAGTTGGTGTTGATGAGGAGGGCGTCGCACTCGGTGTTGTTTTTGCAACCCTTCAAGTGCTTCGGGATGTGGACGACGCCGCGATAGGTGGAGCGGCCCTGGCCGACGCTGATGGATTTGGCGACGATGACGGAGGTGGTGTCGTCGGCGGCGTGGATCATCTTGGCGCCGGTGTCCTGGTGCTGGCCGTCGTTGGCGAGGGCGATGGAGATGACTTCGCCGCGGGCGCGCTTTCCCTTCAGGATGACGCCGGGATACTTCATGGTGAGACGGCTGCCGATGTTGCAATCAATCCACTTCACCTCGGCGTCTTCCATCGCGATGGCGCGCTTGGTGACGAGATTGAAGACGTTGTTGGCCCAGTTTTGGACGGTGATGTATTGGATCTTCGCGCCCTTGAGGGCGACGAGCTCGACCACGGCGGAGTGGAGGGTGGAGGTGGAGAACTTGGGAGCGGTGCAGCCCTCCATGTAGGTGACCTCGGCGCCCTCGTCGGCGATGATGAGGGTGCGCTCGAACTGGCCGAAGTTTTCCGCGTTGATGCGGAAGTAGGCCTGGAGGGGCATGGCGACCTTCACGCCCTTGGGCACGTAGATGAAGGAGCCGCCGGAGAACACGGCGCTGTTGAGAGCGGAGAATTTGTTGTCGCCGGTGGGGATGACCTTGCCGAACCACTTTTTGAAGAGTTCGGGATGCTCGCGGAGGGCCTCGGTGGAGTTGCAGAAAATGACGCCCTGCTTGGCGACGATGTCCTTGACGTTTGAATACGCGGCCTCGCTGTCGAACTGGGCCTCGACGCCGGCGAGGAACTTGCGCTCCTGCTCGGGGATGCCGAGGCGCTCGAAGGTCTTTTTGATGTCGTCGGGCACCTCGTCCCAGGTGCGCTTCGGCTTGGTGCCTTGGGAGAGGTAGTAGCGGATCTTGTTGAAATCGATGTTCTCGAGATCCTTGGTCGCCCAGTGGGTGGGCATGGGTTTTTCGAGGAAGGTTTTGTAGGCCTTGAGGCGGAAATCGAGAATCCAGGACGCCTCCTTTTTGACGTTGGAGATGTAGCGGATGACGTCCTCGTTGAGGCCGGAGCCGGCGTCGAACTCGTATTTGACGTCGTAGGTGAAGTCGCCGGCGGACTGGTCAATGCCGACGGTGGGGTTTTCAACGGCACTGGTAGTGTCGTCGAGGGCGGTGTCGGGGGCGGCGAGGAGATCGGAAGGAGGCTTCATTTTTCGGAAGGGCTGAAGGTGGAGACCTGAAACCTGAAAATCAGGGAGGTCGGGTGATTAGGCGGTGGTGGCGGCGGCGAGCTCTTGTTTGACCCAATCGTAGCCCTTGGCCTCGAGCTCGAGGGCAAGGGTCTTGTCGCCGGATTTCACGATGCGGCCGTCATACATGACGTGCACGAAGTCGGGGACGATGTAGTCGAGCAGACGCTGGTAGTGGGTGATGAGCATGACGCCGAGCTTGTCGCCGCGCATGGCCTCGACGCCCTCGGCGACGATGCGGAGGGCATCAATGTCTAGGCCGGAATCGGTTTCGTCCATCAGGGCGAAGGTGGGCTCGAGCATCGCCATCTGGAGGATCTCGCAGCGTTTCTTTTCGCCGCCGGAGAAGCCCTCGTTGACCGAGCGGGAGGTGAACTTCCGGTCAATCTTCAGGAGATCCATCTTGGAGTAGAGACGCTTGTAGTAGGCGGTGGCGTCGAGGTCTTCGCCCTCGGCCAGGCGGGCCTGGACGGCGGCGCGCACGAAGTTGGCGATGGTGACGCCGGGGATTTCGGACGGGTATTGGAAGGCGAGGAAAATGCCGGCGCGTGCGCGTTGGTCAGGCTCCATCTCGAGGATGGATTTTCCGTCGAGGAGGACGTCGCCCGAGGTGATGACGTAGTCGGGGTGGCCGGCGATGGCCTTGGAGAGGGTGGATTTGCCGGTGCCGTTGGGCCCCATGATGGCATGCACCTCGCCAGTGAGGATCGTGAGGGTGAGACCCTTGACGATTGGCTTGTCGGGAGTCGCGGCGAGGGCGACGAAGAGATCGCGGATTTCGAGGGAGGGCATGGTATGGAAAGAAGAGATGGGAGTAAGTGGCTACTCGCTGGATGCTTGTTCGGAGGTTAGATGGAGGAGGGTTGAATCTAGCAGTTGGTTACTTGATGCTAGTGGCTGGTTCGGAAGTCGTGCGGCCGTGGAAGGTGATTTCTACGAAGTCGGCTTGGTAGCTCGCGGGGAGGATGGCCTTGACTTGGGCCAGGAGCTCGGGCGGCAGATCGATATCAAGGGTGGAGCCGGTGGCTTGATCGTGGAAGTGGGCGTGGGGCTTGAGGTTGGGGCAGTAGCGGGTGGGCTCGCGCTCGAAGTTTACCTGACGGACGAGATCGCACTGCACGAGGGTTTCGAGGCAGTTATAAACTGTGGCGAGGGAGATGGACGGCAGGTCGGGGCGGACACGGGCATAAACCTCGTCGGCGGTGGGGTGGTCGCGACGCTCGTGCAAGGCGCGATAAATGACCTCGCGCTGAGTGGTGTTACGCAACCCACGGTGCTCCAGGCGTTCGGCAAGGTTCGCGGGCTGATCTTGGGTGGTGGGGCGCATGGAATAGACGAGAAAAAGTGATTAAGCGAATGCGCAGAGAACGAGAATCATTCCAAACAGCAAGTGCGAATTGGAATTATTCTAAATAGGCTTTTTGAGGGCATAAAAATTCCGGCGGCGACAGAATCGCGCACGCCGGAATTTTGGGCGGAGTCAATTCAAGGCTGCTCAGCCTTCGTGTTCGGCGAGCCAGCGTTCGGCCTCGATGGCGGCTTGGCAGCCCATGCCGGCGGCAGTGATCGCCTGGCGGTAGACGTGGTCGGAGCAGTCGCCTGCCACATATACGCCGGGTATGTTCGTCTGCACCTGCGAACCCGCCGCGGGCTTGAAGTAGCCGCCTTCATCCACCGAAATCGCTGGGGTGAAGGGGCCGGTGTTGGGGATGTGGCCGATCGCCACGAAGATGCCTTTCACGGGCAGCACAGACTCGATGCCGGTTTTGACGTTTTTCACCTTTAGGCCGCTGACCGCGCCCTCGGGCACGCCGAGCACTTCGACGGGAACGGTATCCCAGACCATTTGGATTTTT
Organism: Opitutaceae bacterium; assembly: GCA_027488595.1. Classification (GTDB taxonomy): domain Bacteria; phylum Verrucomicrobiota; class Verrucomicrobiia; order Opitutales; family Opitutaceae; genus IMCC26134_A. The sequence continues at coordinate 6,963 of JAIYBI010000043.1, forward strand.
TCGTGCGACGTGGCGCGGTCCGACATGATCTTGGATGCGCGCAACGAGTCGCGGCGATGCACCAGGTAGACTTTGCTCGCGAAACGGGTGAGGAACAAGGCCTCCTCGGCCGCGCTGTCGCCGCCGCCGAGCACCGCGACCTCCATCTTGCGGTAGAAGGCGCCGTCGCAGGTGGCGCAGGTCGTCACGCCCTTGCCGCCGTAGAGCTCCTTTTCACCGGGGATGCCCGTCATGCGCGGTGAGGCGCCGGTGGCGATGATGACGGACTTGGCGAAAATGACGCGCTCGCCGAGCACGAGTTTCCGCGGGGAAACCGTGAAGTCC
>JAIYBI010000278.1 GCA_027488595.1 Opitutaceae bacterium
TGCTGATCGGCCCGGTGGACCCCTTCATGCAGGACCTCGCGCCGACCTCGCTCGACGCCTTGCCGGTGCCGAAGGTCGGCGTGCATGGTAACATGGTCAAAACCATCGTGAGCGGGCGTTTTCTATGGCAGGCTCCGCCCTGGGTGGAGTGGTTGCTGGCGGTGGGTCTGGCCGGAATGGTGGTGCCTTTGCTGATCGCGCACGGGCTGCGGAGCGCGTGGTTGCGGGTGCTGGGCGCGATCATCTTTGTCGGCTACATCGCGGGGTGTTTCGCGGCATTTTCAGCGTGGGACTGGGTGTTGCCCATGACCGCACCGACAGGCGCGACACTTACCGCCATCCTTGGAGGGTTGGTTGCGCAGCTCGTTTTTGAGCAGAAGCAAAAGCGGCGCATCAAAAACATGTTTGGAACCTACCTCGCGCCTGCGGTGGTGGCGCAGATGGTGGACTCGGGCAGCGAGCCGCAACTCGGCGGGGTGGAGGAGGAAATCACCGCCTATTTCAGCGACATTCAGGCGTTCTCCACTTTCTCGGAGGTGCTGTCGCCGCCGCGTCTCGTTGAGTTGATGAACGAGTATCTCACCGCCTGCACCGATATCGTGCAGGCGGAAGGTGGCACGCTGGACAAGTATATCGGCGACGCCGTCGTGGCGATGTATGGAGCGCCGCTGGCTTTGCCTGATCATGCGCACAAAGCCTGTTTATCCGCGCTTCGGGTGCAGCGGCGCGTGCGCGAGTTGAGGGAAAAGTGGTCCCACGAAGCGGAGAAACAGTGGCCCGAAATCGTGCTGCGAATGCAGACCCGAATCGGTCTTAACTCCGGCCGTGCGGTGGTGGGCAACATGGGCAGCAACACCCGCTTCAGCTACACCATGATGGGCGACACGGTGAACCTGGCCGCACGTATGGAATCGGGGTCAAAATCCTTCGGGGTTTACACAATGTGCACCGAGGTAACCCGCGCCGCCTGCGTCGCCGTGCAATCGGATGCGGTGGTGTTTCGTCCGCTTGGGGCCATCGTGGTAAAGGGGCGAAACGCGCCTGTGCCGGTGCACGAGTTGGTGGGTTTAGTGGCGGATGTGAGCGCAACGACGCACCAGTGCCTGGCGGTTTTTGCCGAGGGGATCGCCTGCTACCAGGCGCGTGATTGGGATGGTGCGTTGGAGCGTTTTGCCGCGAGCGCGAAGCTCGAACCAAATCAACCGGGCATCACTCCGGGCGTGACCACGAACCCCTCTCTTCTTTACCAGAAGCTTGTGCTCCAGCTCAGGGCAGATCCGCCCGCGGCGGATTGGAACGGAGCCTACACGATGACCGAAAAATAGGCGGACTGACGCCGCGGGAGTTTTTAACGTTGGCGCTGGTTGCGACGTTCTGTGTCCGATGCGATTTCGGTGCCCTTGGCGGGATCGGCGGCGGGTGCGACAGGGGCCCATTGACGGCTAGAGCGTTCGTCGCGGCTGTTGCGGACCTCGCGGCGGGGTTCTTCCGCGGCGGCGGGAGAGGCGGTGCGGTAGTAGGGCGCTGATTTGAGCGAGACCTTCTCAGGGCGGGCGGGCCGTTGCTCTGGAGCGGATTGGGTCACGGCAACCGGGTAGGAAGCAGGATTGGGAGTGGATACGAACGCAGGAGCGGAGCGGGAGGCGGCGTCACGGAAAGAGGAACGAGAGGGCCTTGAGTCACTGGTGGCCGGCGTGAATTGCGGCGACGAGGGCGTCGAGCTTACCACCTCCCTCGGGGTGGGAGATGTCATTCGAGGATTGGCGGGGCTGGAGCCGGCGCGCGGGTTGACGGGGCTTTGGTTTCGATCCCGCAGGGTGTAAGGCGAGCGGGGCGAATCGGGAGCGCGTGGAGCGACGGTTGCAGCCGGGGGCGATACGACAACGACAGGCGAGGGGATGACGGTGGTGGCTGTTTCGGTGGGGCGGCGATTCTCGCGGCCGCTGAATCTGGTTTCAGTGGCCGGGTTCTGGGGACGCGCGCTCGATGCGCGATCCGTCGGGTTGCTGCCTTGGCGCGGCCGGTCCGGGCGGTTGGTTGCCACGGTCGCAGGGGCGGATGGGTCGGCCGCCGGTCTGGACGGTGTGACGGTGGCGGCGGGAGTGATCTGAGGCAGCGTGGAGACGGAAGTTTCCGGCCGGTTGCGGGAGTGTTCGCCCGAGGCGGCGGGGCCGCGGGAATCCCGCGGGGAAGAGTCCCGGGTGGTGTCGCGTTGGACGAAGGAATTGGTGGAGGGGCGGACGATTTCGGTGTCGTGGTGACGCTCGTAATCGCGTTGCACGGAACGCACCTGGGAGGCCGGGGGGCACCAATCGCGATGGTAACTGGAGTAGTTGCGGCTCGGATACGACCAGCCCGGATGAGAATGCCAGACGGTGGCGCGGTAGGGGCGGTTGATGTAGACCACGGTGCTGCGGTTCCAATCGCAGGAATAGGAGAGCCAAAGGCCGGTGTGGTAGCCGCTGCTAAACGTCACGATGGGCTCGCTGTAGTAAACTTCGACCGGGCGGGGGCGATAAACATAGATTGGATCATAGACCGGCACGTAGATAACCTCGCGCTGGGCGGGCTCGATGCGGATGACCTCGCGCTCGACGACGACGTTTTGCTGCGGGGTGGCTTTGAGATTGCCGGCGGCGACGGCGGCGGCGCGGAGGCGTTGGGTGCCGGTCAGGACGGCGGCCGGTTGAAGGAGAAAGGCGGTGCCGATTTGCTGCGTCCAGGTGAGGTTTTCGTCCATCCATTTGAGCACCTCGGGATAGCGGGCGAGGGCCTTGACGCTATCGTCCCACGGCTGGGCCTCGATGCCCTCGGTATCTTGGCGTGAGTTTAGGTAACGCGCAGCGAGCACGACTTCGGTAGGGAAGGTGGCGGCGGGCAAAATGATGGCGACCAAGGCGTCCGGGTAGAGCGCAATGGGGGCGAGCAGGTCGTCAATCTGGGCGGGGGACAGCGGAGCCCTTTCGGCGGTCGCAGAGGTGCTCTCCCGGAGAGGCTCCTCGGCCCGGAGGGTTAGGCTGGGCAATAAGCTGGCGGCCAATAGCAGAACCAAGGCGGGGGAGTGCATGGGGTGCAACGAGTGCAAGAGGGTAGACCGCTACTCTGCGCGAAAGTGCCATGCGGTCAAATCGGCGGGCCGGGAGTGAACTCCTGCCCCACGTCGGCCTGCGACTGCCCAAAGGCACCGGCGAGATGAGTGATGGAGTGCGGAAATCGCCGGTTAGGCCACGCAAGCGCCTGAAATAGAATGATAACCCTTCGATCGGCGGCAATCAGATCAAACCTAACCAAGGCCGAATCGCGGGCACTCGGACACGGTTGTTTCGGTTTCCCTAACCCCGAACGTGCTCGATTGTCAGTAGCCCTTTGACCATTCCCGCATGTCAACGCCGGGGACGGTGGGTGCGATCATCTGGCTATTCCACTCGCGGAAGCGCTCAGACAGGGCTTTGACCATATCCGGATTTTGTTCGGCGATGTTGTTTTTTTCCATTTGGTCGTCCGCGAGATTATAGAGCTGGAGCGGCATATCTCGTTTTCTTTGGATCAGCTTAAAGTTTCCTTCGCGCACGACGTAGGTGCCGTGGTCGAACATGCGTTGAAAGAGGCGCTCGTGGGGCGCGCCGAGCTTGTCGCCGCGTAGGAAGGGCACGAGGTCAACGCCGTCGAGCGGACGAGCCGGGTCGGCGGGGAGCTGGTTGGCGGCCGCCACGGTCGCGAAGACGTCGAGCGTCGAGACCGGCTTTCGATAGATCTTGCCGCCGGGTAATTGGGCGGGCCAGCGAACGATGAAGGGCACGCGGATACCGCCCTCGAAAGGCTCGCCGCGCATTCCCTTCACCGTGCCGTTGTAAGCACCGGTGGCCGCGATGTCGCCACCGCACGAGGAAAGGAAAAACACGAGCGTGTTGTCGCCGATCTCGAGCAAATCGAGTTGGTCGAGCAACTGTCCCACGCCGCGGTCCATGACGGAAATCATGGCGGCATAGGTGCGCCGTTTCTCGTCCTTGATGTGGCTGAAAGCGGAGATCTCTTTTTCGGGAGCCTGAAGGGGAGAGCGCGGCGCGTTGTAGGAGAGGAAAAGGAAGAAGGGGTTTTTGCTCTGGTTGCGAACGAACTCAATCGCCTCCTGCGTCAACTCCTCGGTGAGGTAGCGCTGGGTGCGCACCGGTTGCATGCCGCGTAAAACCCAAGTGCGAAAACTCTCCGGCTCGATCCGGGCGTCGGTGGTGTATTGAAGATCCA
>JAIYBI010000534.1 GCA_027488595.1 Opitutaceae bacterium
CGTTGACGGTGCCTGCGCTGCCGAAGCGGGTGTTGCCCGCGCCGCTCAGGCTGGCGAGGGTGACGGTGCCGGTGGAGGCGGTGAAGTTGAGCGCGTTCGCGGCGTTGTTGGCGTTGCTCACGGCACCGAGGGTCTGGCCGGCGTTTTGGAAAACGCCTTTACCGTTCGCGCCTAGGGCGAGGGCGTTGCCGGATGGGAGACTGTTGGCGATGAGCAAAGTGCCATCGTTGACGGTGGAGAGGCCGGTGTAGGTGTTGATACCGTTGAGGGAGAGGGTGCCGGTGCCGTTTTTGGTGAGGGCACCATTGGTCGCGGGGCCGGTGGCACCGGCGAAGGCGATGTCGTTGGCGGTGTCGATCGTCGCGGTCTTGCCGGAGTTGATGGTGAAGGCGCGGTTGCTGGAGGCGTTGGCACCTGTGTATTGGAGGGTGCCGCCGTCGAAAACGAGGTTGGTCGCAGCGACGCCTGCGGCCCCCAGATTCCCGGCGACGCCGCCGTTGCCGATGGTGCCTACGCTCAACACGCCGTTGCCGAGTATGGTGGGGCCTGTGTGGGTGTTGGTGCCGGATAGCACCTGGGTGCCGCCGCCGAGCTTCGTGATGCCGAAGGTGCCGCTGAATTCCTGAGTAATGTTGCCGGAGAAGGTGGAACTGCCGGAGGCGACGTTGACGGCGAGCACGGAATTCACGCTTCCGCCCAGCGAACCGGTGACGGTGCCCGAGCCGGTTAGCGCTCCGACGTTGAGTGTGTTGCTGCCGATGGCGGTCTTAAACGTGCCGCTGGCACCCGCATCCACATTGTTTGAAGCGCCGAGGCCGGAGGCGTTTTGGATGATGAGCGTGCCTCCGGTCACCGAAACGTTGCCGGTGAATGTATTGGCGTTGGTGAGCCGCTGCGTTCCGGCGCCTGCTTTGACGACGTTAAGTTTGGCGGCCGCGCCATTTCGCACGACGCCGCCGAAGGAGATGTCACCCGAGCTGGTGGTGATGGTCAAAGTGGAATCCGTCGTGGCGTGGTTGTTCTCCACAAAACTGGATGTGCCGCCGCCGGCTAGAGAGCCGATGGTCACGTTGTTACCGTTGAGGCGCAGGGTGCCTTGGTTGCTGACAGTGACGTTGTTGGAGGCGCTGAGGGCGGCGGTGTTGCCGATGACGAGGTTGGCAATCTTGCTTGTATCCGATGCCGCATTACCGATGGTAAGGGCACCGTTCCACGAAGTATTGGCGACGCCGAGAGTGAGGTTTCCGGTGGTCACTCCGGCAGTGTTGTTGCTGGAATTGAAGGTGAGGTTTCCCGCACCGCTGATTGCGCCCGACTGGGTGACGTCGATCGCAGTGCCTCCGTTGGCGCGAAGCTGAAACGTAAGGTTGTCGTTGAGGGTGATTGTTCCGCTGGTGGTTTGCGCCTGGTTGTTTACCGCAAAGGTTTTGGTGCCGCTGCTGCCCGAACGCACGGTGAGCGCGTTGTTGAATGTGCCTACGCGTTGGATTTGCAGGGTGGACGAGGCCGAGCCCGTGGTGTCGCCGAGTGTGATCGTGCTGGTGCCGAAAAAATTGCCGTTGTTGACGTCGCTGCTGAGCGTGCCTTGGCGAATGTCGTAGATGCCGTTGGGGAGACCGGGAGCGCCGTTGGTGGAGCTACTGGCAAAGGTCATGGTGCCGCTGCCGGTCTTGAGCAAAGTTGAGGTTCCGCTGCCGAAGGCAATGGCTTGCCGGGTCGAGCCTGAGCCGCTGTTGCCGCCCATAGTCAGGCCGCCTGAACCGATGTCAAAAGTGGCGGTGCCGCCTGCAATGATGGTCAATAAGTATTGGCTGGCGGTTGTCGTCGCACGAATAGTAACCGCCCCCGTTCCCGTCGTGACGCCGCTGTTTAGTGTGCCCGTGCCGCCTAGATAAAGGTTCTGATTAAATGACGAGTTATTGATGTTCAGCGTGACGGCGTTGTTGCCAAAATTCATGCCGGAGGAGCCGACGCTGAGGGTGTTATTCGTGCCGCTGGAGCCAATGGTGTAGGTCGCTGCGGCAGTGAAGCTGAGGCCACCTACGCTGCGGGCCGTGGACCAAGTCGGAACCTGAGTGGTGCTGCCGAATGACGCTATGTCGGTGGTGAGATCGTTGGTGGGCGGAGTGGTCGTGCCGGACCAATTGCCCGGTGTCGCCCAGTCGGTGCCGGCATTTGTCCATGTGATGGTGCTGGCGTAAAGGCCGCCGGAGGACGCGACGGAGGCGAAGGCAGCGAGGACCGAGGCGCGGAGTTTGGGGGACAGGTTTTGCATGGGCGATAGCATGGAGAGGAGGTTTTTCTAAGGGTTGTGGGTAACTCGAACATGATTGGCATAACCGATGGTTGATGAGTGACGAGAAACCCAAAGGTTTATGATAAACTTCTTGACCGATGAAGGCTGGTTTTGCACGGTCCGGGCATGGCCAAAGCACGCTCCTCCACCCCCAGTGCAGCGGGTTCGAAAGCGGCGCGCGTGACGTTGAAGGCGGTCGCTGAGGCGTGCGGGGTGTCGCTCATGACGGTGTCGCTGGCGATGCGGCACGAGCCGCGCATACCGGAGGAGACGCGGCGGCGGGTGGAGCGGATGGCGAAAAAGATGGGCTATCGACAGAGCCCCGAGCTGGCCGAGTTGATGGAGCGGGTGCGGGGCTTCAAGCAGCGGCGCTACCACCCGACGTTGGCGGTGCTGCGCCAGATACCGCATACGAAACTGGACCGGTATTCGCAGGTGCTGATCGAGGGTGCGCGAGACCGGCTGGATGTGCACGGCTACCGGCTGGAGGCTTTCGACCTCACCGAGGAAATTTTGCGGCACAACCGTCTTGCTGGCATACTGGAGACACGGGCCATACGCGGTGCGCTGATCCCGCCGCTCCCGGATTACGCTACGATTGTGGACATGGATTTCAGCCGGCTGGCGGTGGTGGCGATGACGCTATCAATTCACAATCCGCCGGTCCATCGCGTGGCGCCGAGCGGACTGCGCAACACACGTTTCGGTCTGGAGGAGTTGTGGCGACGCGGGGCGCGCCGGATCGCGATGCTCCTCCAGAAGGCGGCTGACATACGCACGGAGGGCGCCTTCCACTCAGCCTATTTGAAGTTTCAAGCGGACCACCTGCCGCCATCGGATTGGCTCCCGGTGCTGGGCCTGGATCTGGATCGCGGGATCGACGACTTGGATGTGAAGGCCTTCATGGTAAAGCACAGGCCGGATGCGATCCTAGCGGAGCCTTGGTTGGTGGATGCCCTGGTGCGGCTGGGGTGGAGGGTGCCGGAGGACGTGGCGGTGGCGGTGTGGCGAGATCCGAAGGATAAAGGCACCCGGCTCGCAGGGCTGGATCAGAATCCTGTGGGAATCGGGGCGGCGGCGGCAGACCTAGTAGTGGCCCACCTGAAATCAAACGACTTCGGCCTGCCTCCTAATCCTATTTTGGTCCATATCCGCGCGAACTGGGTCGATGGCGACACAGTGGGACCCACGATAGGCGGAGGCGGGGCGAAGCGGGCGGTCGCGGGGTGACAGAGGAGGGAGCGCAGCGCGGGCGGGTGCGGGGCGGCTGCGGTGACGAAGGCGGCGCGGGGGGAGTATCTGCTCGGCCCAGTAGCCGCGAAGCGAGTAGGCGGGAAGGAGGTCGGGCACCTGCGCCCCGAGGTCCTCCTCCCGCACGTATGGCAGGGAGCGTCGGGGGTCTCGCGTCGCCCTCGTCTTGCAGCGATAGTAGAGGTGGCCCTTCTGCGTTTCGGCGGTCACGGAGTATCTGCACTCCCGCACCTGAGGAGGCCGCGAAGGGCGACCGGCTTGGCTACGGATTTCCTGAGCGGCATCCGGACGCGGCTCCCACTCACCTCCTGCACCCGGTTGAACAGTCGGCTCGATATAATTGGCGTGTGGGTGCCCTTGTGGATCTCCCCGCACCACCTGAAGTCGCCATAGTAAACCGGGTTCGAGAGGATGATCGCTATCCGGTCCCTCTCGATGAGCTTTTTGTTCTGCCTTTTCGGAAGGACCCCGCGCGAGGCGATGAACTCGCGGAGGGTATCGTAGGTCTCGCCCCCTGCGGCGTAGCGGGTGAAGAGGGCTCGGATAATCGGGGCGCGCTCGGGGCCTTGGACGGTCCAATACCTCACTGCATATTACCCAGCGATACGTGAGAAACGGAAACGAGGGGCGAAATTGGCAACCTGTCCTGCGGCGGGGCACCGGTGAAGGCCCGTTGATAATCGAAGACGCGCGCAAACGCAGGACAGGAGATTAGGTTTACTTTCAAAATCTAGCTCAAGAGCCGCAAAAAACGGCGTATTTCAGGCGATAAAACGACTTACGGGAGGGTGATCTTGACGCGGAGGAAACGCTTGGGATTTGAGGTGGTGCTGAC
>JAIYBI010000202.1 GCA_027488595.1 Opitutaceae bacterium
GCCGAACCAGGCGCTGCAGCCAAGCCGGTTACTTGTCACGAGTCCTGCTTACGCAGGCCTCGCGCCAAGTAACCGTCTGGCTGAGCTTTGACGTTGGGCATAAATAACCAAAACATATGGCTGACCCTATCTCATTAGTAATCGTTGGCGCAGTTGCTGGCGGTGCCGCTGGCGAAGTCGTAAAAATGGGCATTCAATCAGGCCAGATATGGTTGCGTGAACGCTTTGCTAGCCATCAAGCCAAAATTGCTGAATCGGCAAATCGAAATGCGAACGATTTCCTCAATCGTCTTGCGCAAAAAGTTGATAAGCTAGAAGAGGAAAATTCGATCAATCGATCGGTCGTGGATTCGGTGCTGGAGGATCCCTCATATTCTATTCTATTGCAGAAATCGATGCTCTCCGCTGCTGAGCAATCCAGCAGCAAAAAGCACGAGTTATTGTCACGGATCGTATCGGAACGAATTCGACACAAAGAAGAAGATCTATATTCCCTGTGCGCGCCACTTGCAGTTGAGGCGATATCAAGATGCACATCCGATCAGATGAAGATGCTGGCGATACTAACTTATATGTTTAATTTGTCTCACCCGAAGGACTTGCCGGAGCCACAGCGAGCAAATATATTCTATTCAGTCATTCGCCCGCTACTCGATATCAGCCCAAAGCAGATCGATATACTTCATCTTGAGTCTACGTCGTGTCTCTCATTTAGCGGGATACAGAATTACAGTGCAGAGAAGCTCATCGACCCTAAATTTAGCAGCACGGAGAAGACTTGGGAGATATTGCCGAAATACGGTGATAGAAACTCATTTGAGAAAATTTGGAGTCCACATTTAAATCACTGTTTCCCAACTTCAGTTGGACAGTTGGTTGGGATTACTGCGTTAGATGAGCTAAGAGGGCAGCGCACTGACCTATCGATTTGGGGAAAATAAAATGAGCCCAACAAGTAGATGGAGCCAATGCGATTGCTTGTCACGGATGCTGCTGCGCAGCCTCCGCGCCAAGCAACCGCATGGCTCATCATGACGTTCGGCAGAATGAAACTCTGGCAAAAAATATTCATGATTAGCCCCTTACTTATCGCATCCCCATGGATAGGGCGCATTTGCTGGGATCATTATTCCCAATACGAAAGAATCCAATCAAAGATATACACTGATCAGATTCTAATCGAACACGGAATTGATAGAATTGTATGTCGTGAGACAGTCTGGACAGGGGGACCATTTCGCTCGAATTACGTTAGTGAGTCCGCAACTTTTGGACGTCCTACTGGTCGGGAGAGATTACGAATCATACTCGAATCAGGGGAAGAGTTACGGCCTTTATTAGAGAAGAATAAAGCGGAGAAGTTGGAATTTATACCGGCAGGAGAATTACTCGAAGTGAGGAGCGGGGAAATCTTGTTTTATCGAGCCAGCAAACAAAAAACGCCGAACAAGGCAGTAGAGCCAACGACCATGCGTGTCACAGATCCTGCTAACGCAGGCTCTGCGCCACGCATGGTCGCGGCTCACTTGTGACGTTAGGCAGAACCAAACATGAAACCTTCGTTAATGGTATTTCTCGCAGTGGTCCTTCTGCACACATTGCCGGCGCAAGAGCCAAATCAGCCACAGGCAACCATCAACCTTGCCTTTGGTGATGACTACCCGAAGATCTTAAATTCCGGGCTTAGCATCGCAAAAGGACATACGTTAAGGGAGGGCGTTAGAACTAGCGACTCCATACAGGACAGAAAGATTCGAATTATATGTTCGCCAGTGAAAGAGTTTACACTGGAGAGCGACCGAGGCATTGGAATGATTGGAGTCTCTAGTGATGAAACAAAAATCGAGTTCTTTTCTTTTGGTGCAGCATTTCCTAATCAAGATGAGTTACTGAAGAAGACTACCGAAGTTGCGAACGCTCTAGGATTCAGTGAGAAGTATTTCGAGGATGCGCTGAAATCTGATGAATTTCACCGGACTCGCACTCGAACAATATGGCAGGATTCTAAACCGCCGTATTGGGCAGTTGAAGTTCGACGAATGCTTGTTGGTGAGGTATACAGCATAGACGTTAGATTCACCTGGAGTGTCTCCAACCTTCAGGTGCTAGGGAATTATTACAGTGAAAAAGACCGTTTAAAAAATGAAAAATGAGCCTAACAAGGCAGTAGAGCCAACGACCATACATGTCACGAATCCTGCTTACGCAGGCTTCGCGCCATGTATGGTCGCGGCTCACTTTTGACGTTAGGCAAAATGAAAAAAGCCATATTTATCATTCTTACAGTCGCGCTCATCGCGATTGGTAGCTATGCCGCCTTTTTCAAAGAAGCACGCGATCACTACAAATTATATAAATACGCTCAAAACCCAAACCGGAAGCCATACACTATCTCAACCAAACCCAAGGCTTTTTTTGACGATTTTGTAAATCGCTCAGGATGGAAGACTGCACTAACCAGCACCCAGCAGCCATACCATACTGAGAATAAGGTTTTCGATGAATTAGGATGGAAAAAAGATATAAGTAGTCTTGTTCGATTTTACACCACCGACACCCGGGATATTTCCTTGTTTAGGTGGATGTTAATCCCAGCTTCGGCAAAGCTACCTAGCATGCAAGAGATGTTTTTCATGGAACGACGGCACCGAGAAATTATAGTCGATCCGGAACTATCTATGGCAGTCGAGATTCAAACCTCAGATATGGCAAATTTATACATCCAGACAGACAGCGGAATTGATACCTACATGCTTGTAAGCGACTCGTTATACCAAAAAATATTAAATAAAAGGAGCCTAACAAAGCAGTAGAGCCAACGATCATACGTGTCACAGATCCTGCTAACGCAGGCTCTGCGCCACTTATGATCGCGGCTCACTTTTGACGTTGGGCAAAATGAAATACCACTCTCTAATGTTTTTGGCATTTACCGTCGCACTGGCGTTAAGTGGTTGCGCCGGAATTAAAGATGTTACGGGAGACTCACGCTACCACGGCAGCTACGATCCCAAAGCGACATACAAGACGAAGAAATTATTGTTTTTACGTCAAGAGGCCTTCTGGAATCCTTATTACGGAGGCACACCGCCATCTTTAGAGGCCTTCCAGAACGATAAAATCGGAACCTACAAACACGTAACAGGCGCTATCTTGCCCGGAACCAGAATCAGAATAGATTCGATCCAAGTTAATAGATTTGGAGGAACAGTCGGCCGTTTCACCGAAGCCTACGGTGTCGTTCTCGACGGAGATTTGGCCGGAGCACATGGCACACTAATGACGATTTCCAGAAATAAGTATGACGAAAAACTGGGTGTTTTGGTGCCTTTAGTCCCGACGGACATCTTGGAGATTGAAAAATGAAAACGGAGCCCAACCAGTCGCCGGAGCCAATGCCCATGTCTGTCACGGAAGCTGCTGCGCAGCCTCCGCGCCAGCCACGGTCATGGCTCAGCTAGGACGTTCGGCAGAAGAAATGAATACACCGCCTCCGCTACCAACTCGACGAGCGCGCCCCGGGGCTTTTCTCCTGCATTATTGCGTCCCTGCATTGATCATCGCTGCACTCTTCGTTGTGCGTCACCCCGCAATTTCGGAATATGTTCGACCTCCCGCTCCTTTCGCAGTGTTGTTTTGCATTACATTTCTCATTGGGCCGTCCGTTCTAGCATTCGTGACGCTCGGCGAGTCCCTCATTGCACGAATGAATTGTGCTGGAGCTAAGGTTCTAGCGTTATCAGCAGGTCTAGTGACGGCATCCGCGCTTTTCCTTTATCCGGTTGACGAATATCGGTTCGGGCGCGATTTAGGCTTTATGCCGATGCTCACCGTTACCACGCTTTCCGTGATGATAATTGTTATCGGAAGATTTATAATCAGAAAGAAAAATGAA
>JAIYBI010000506.1 GCA_027488595.1 Opitutaceae bacterium
CCAGCTCCGGCGCCGCCCTCAAGGCCGTCCCCGGCTCCAAGGCCATCTTCACCAGCGCCAACGTCCCCGGCCTCATCTACGACACCGTCGCCGTCACCCCCCAAAGCCTCGCCGAACGCCGCGCCGAGTGGGTGAAGTTCATCGGAGTTTGGGACAAGATCGTCGCCTACCTTGCCGATCCCGCCACCCGCGCCGATGGCGTCGCCATCATGGCCGCCAAAGCGGGCGTGGACGCCGCCACCTACTCCGAGTTTCTCCCCGGCACCAAATTCCTCTCCCTCGCCGAGGGCGCCAAACTGCTCGCCTCCGCCGAGGCCGGTTTCGGCTCCGTCGCCGGATCCTCCAAGATCGCCGACGACTTCAACGTGAAGAACGGCGTCTACAAAGAGTCCCAGCCCGTCAGCGCCTACATAGACGCATCCCTCATGGCCGACGCGCTCAAAAAGTAGCCTTCCTGCTTCCCGCAAGCGACGCGGGCGTCTCGCCCGTGTGAGGCCGCAGGGCAACCCGCCCCGCGGCCTTTTTTCTTCCGCCCTCCGCTCTCCCATGGCCCTCCTCTCCGTCCGCCGTGAGCCCCCCGCCCGCTACCGCTGGCTTCTCTGGGTGCTCGCCTTCGCCTTACCCCTGGCGACATGGAGCGCCGTCAGCTACATCCCCTGGCTCTGGCACCCCCAAGTTCTTATCACCGACGCCGGCTCCGTATCCTGGATCAAACCCGGCCTCCGCCTCGACCGCGCCGACTTCGCCGCCCAGGTCAACAAGGCCACCGCCGCCAACCTCGCCCCACCCGTCGGCGAGCCCGCCAACCCCCTCTACCTGCCTCCGCCCCACGCCGTCGGCCGCGCCCTTTACGGCGCCTTCACCACCGCCCCGCGCCTCAAGGGCGACATGTGGCTCCACGAGAGCATCGTCATGTCCATTAAGACGATCTTCCTCGGCTTCGCCATCTCCTCCCTCTTCGCCCTGCCTCTCGGCATCATCTGCGGCGCCTACCCCGCACTCTCCCGCATGACCGAGCCCTTCGTGGACTTCGTTCGCTACATGCCCGCCCCCGCCTTCGGCGCACTCATGGTCGCCATCTTCGGCATCCACCTCGAACCCAAGATCGCCATCGTCGTGCTAGGCACCTTTTTCACCCAGGTCCTCGTGACCGCCGGCACCGTCCGCCGCGTGGACCCCGCCCTGCTCGAAGCCGCCCAAACCCTCGGCGCCAAACGCGGCAAACTCGTCCGCCGCGTCATCATCCCCGCCTGCCTGCCCGACCTCTACAACGACACCCGCATCCTCATCGGCTGCGCCTGGACCTACCTAGTCGTCGCCGAGGTCGTCGGCGTGAGCAGCGGCATCACTTTTTTCATCAACCAGCAGGCCAAGTATCGCAACTTCGACAACGTCTACGCCGCCATCATCATCATCGGCCTGATCGGCCTCGCCACCGACCAGGTGCTCTCCTTCATCGGCGCCCGTCTCTTCGGCTGGAAACTCACCCGCCGCAGCCGCACCCGTGCCTTCCTCGGCTGGCTCTTCTCCCCCCGCGACGTCCTCTACTTCCCGGACAAACCCTCCACCCGCTAACCCGACTCTTTTTCCCCCTCCCGCTCCCGTCCCCATTTTTCTGCCCCCATCTTTCTGCCAAAATCTCCGTCCCCCTTCCCTCCCCGTTCCCATTCTCGTTCGCACCTCCACTTCCTCCCCTTAGCTCATGCCTTTCCTCCGTGCTCTCCGTGTCCGAGCTCTGTGCCCTCTGTGACCCACTCTGATTCATCGTCCTCCCCCGCCTCGCCCGCTGACTACCGCCTTCAATCCGAGGCCGTCGCCGCCCGCTTCGCCGCCCTCCACGCCCGCCCCGTCGTCCTCGAGGCCGAGCACCTCTCCTGCGAGTTCGATAGCGAACGCGGCCGCGTCACCGCTCTGCGAGATATCAATGTCCGCATCCACCGCCGCGAACTCGTCTGCGTCATCGGCCCTTCCGGCTGCGGAAAATCCACCTTCGCCCGCGTCATCGCCGGCCTCCAACCCGTATCTGCCGGACGGATACTCGTGGATGGCGTCGCCGTCACCGCCCCCGGCCCCGACCGCGGCATGGTCTTTCAGGGCTACACCCTCTTCCCCTGGCTCACCCTCACCCAAAACGTCCGCTTCGGCCTCGACATGCAGGGCCGCTCCGACGGCCCCGCCGACGCCGAAGCCCGCCAGTGGCTCGACCTCGTCGGCCTCGGCAAATTCCACGACTCCTACCCCCACCAGCTTTCCGGTGGCATGAAACAACGCGTCGCCATCGCCCGCGCCCTCGCCGCCGGTCCCAAGATCCTCCTCATGGACGAGCCTTTCGGCGCGCTCGACCCCAGCACCCGCGCCCAGATGCAGGCCCACCTCATGGAGATCTGGCGCAACGTGGACATCACCATCGTTTTCATCACCCACGACATGGACGAGGCCATCCTCCTCGCCGACCGCATCCTCGTCCTCAAAGCCAACCCCGGCGAGGTGCAGGAATTCATCGAAGTCCCCGTCCCCCGCCCCCGCCGCCTCGACCAGTTCAACACTCCGGAGTTTCAAGCCATGCGCCAGCACCTCGACTCCCTCATCCACCCCGCGCCCGGCCCCAACTCTCCCGATCACTGCCCCCTCCCGTTCATCCGCCTCACCCAAGCCGGCGACGACGTGGAATAGCCCAGCCACTTGAAATTAGCACCATGCCCCCCGCCAAACGCGACAAAACCGCCCGCTTCACCGTTTCACTCCCCGAAAGCCTGCTCGACGAGCTCGACCTCATGGTGAAACGCCGCGGCTACGCCAGCCGCTCCCAAGCCGTCGCCACTCTGGCCCGCGACGGCCTCGTGGACTACGCCGCCCACGTCGGCACCGCGTCCGTCGCCGGCACCATCAGCCTCGTTTACGACCACCGCAAAGCCGGCCTCCAGGCCAAACTCGCCGCCATCCAGCACGCTTACTACGTCATGGTCGTCACTTCGATGCACGTGCACCTCGAGCACCACAACTACATGGAGGTTCTCCTCGTCCAAGGCCCCGCCGACAAACTGCAAGCCCTCGCCGACGAACTCGTCACCGTGCGCGGCGTAAAACAAGGCAAACTCACCCTCGCCGCCACCGCCCTCCCTCCCCTGCTTTGAGCGAACGTCGCCGACGCGCCGACGCGCGGCCGGCGCGCGGACCTTAGATCCAGCGTCTTACCCGCTGTTTGTAAGCCGCGTAGTCCGGACCGAACTTCGAGGCCATCGCGCGCTCTTCGGGCCGGATTTGGAAACGGTCGATGTAGGCCGCGAATGCAAGAGGCCCGATCCAGCCCCATGCCTGTCCGAGCAATAGCGCCCAGACGACAAGCGCGCCGGTCAGCCCGAGATACATCGGGTTGCGCGTGAGACGGAAAACGCCGTGCGTGACGAGCCGGGACGCCGTCTCGATGTTCACCGGGTCGATGGTCGTCCGGGCCCGTGCGAAGGCCGCGACGGCCGATCCCGCGACACCCAGCGACACGACGCTGACCATGATGACCGGCAAGACGCGAACGGGCGACAAGGGCGGAAGCGGAACCATGAAGCCGGTCGCGGCCCACATACCGAGACCGACTGCGGGGGCGACGAAGGGGGGCGGAATCTTGTTCTCGAGCGTGTTCATTGGGAAAGGGCGGGTTGCAGGGCCGGCGCGGCGTGCTCGCGAAGCCAGGTTGCGGAGTCGGCGGAGAGCACGGGGGCGGAGGCTTTCGGGAAATCCCGGTCGCGGGCGAAACGGTCGAGGTCGTAACCGGGATGAAACGGTGTCCGCAGGAAATTGGCGACCGCCCGCAGGCGGTTGGCCGTCGTGACCCGGGCGAAGGGCAGGGCGGCGTAGCGGCGCGCGGTCGTCTGAAAATCCTCGGCGGGAGAGCCGGTGAGCTCGCGCACGGTGTCGTTCACCCCGCCCTGGAACTCGAACACGCCGCGACGATGGTCCTCGAGGTAGTCGCGCAGGCTGTGGATCTGGAACGGATCCACGCCTTGCATCCGCGCCACCTTGAGGAACATCCATTCGGGCAGATCGAAGGGCACGACGCGTCTGCCGATCGCGTCGCCGATCATCTCGGCGGCGTCGCGGCCCGAGATCAGCCTCGGGCCGGTGGGCCGGTAGCGTTTGCCGGCGTGCGCGTCGGGATCCATCAGCACGCGGGCCGCCACGCGCGCGATGTCTTCGTTGGCCACCGGCGCGCTGCGGCTGGTCCCGGTCAGCACGGGCAGCACGCCCAGCAGCGTCGCGTAATCGATCAGACGCAGGATGTTGTCCGCGAAGTAGCCGGGGTTGAGGATCGTGTGCGTAACACCGGGTAGCGTCGCGAAGAGGCGGTCCACCAGCCATATCTGACGGGTGTGCAGCGAGGGATGCGAGGGGTTTGAAGTCCATTGGCTCATCTGCACGATCGACTCCAAGCCCGCCTCGCGCGCGGCCACGGCGAAGGCGCCCGCCGCCTGGATCATGTAGGGCTTCATAGGCGGCACAAAGTAGGCGCGCCGGGCGCCGCGCATGGCCGCAGCCAGCTGCTCGGGGTCGAACAGGTCGGCGGCGACAACCTCCGCGCCGAGGGCGCGCAGCCGGTCTCCGCGCGCGTCCTCGGCGCGGACCAGCGCGCGGACGGGCCAGCCTTCACGAATGAGTTCTCGGACCAGGGCTCCGCCGGTTTTTCCGGTCGCGCCCGTGACAAGGATGACGGGTTTGGTTTTCATGGGTATCGAAGTTTTGGTGACGTTTTGCTCAGGAGGGAAAACAGCGGCCGAAGGCGACGAGCCACTTCGGGTTGCCGCGCAGCTTGATGCGACGGGTGAGGAGGGCCCAGGGCAGGCTCTTCTCCTTGGAAAGGAAACCGAGCCACGTCGCCGAATCGGCGGTGACCTCGAGCTGGGCCCGGCCCTGGTGCCCTTCGGACACCGCTATCGTGCCCTTGCGGATGACGACGGTGGCGAGGGCGGGTTCTCGGCCGGTGAAGGTGAAATGGTAGGTGGCGTCGAGGTCGCCGGCGGCGCCGCGCTGGAAAGTCAGCTCGATGCCGCGCAGGAAACCCTGGATGCGGCGTGGCAGCAGCGTGCCGCGAATGAGCCGCTTGGTCTTGTGGGGAAAACGCTTGGTCAGATGCGCCTCGGCGTCCGATCCCGGCACGACGTAGATCGGCTCCTCCTTGTCCTGGAGCGGCTTCACCAACTCGCGAACGAAGGCACCCTTGTTCTTCTTGAACTCGTCGATCACGTCCGAGCCGGCCGGGCAGACCGCCATGCAGTAGGCGGCCTTGTAATTGGGACCGAAGGCGAGGGACTGCCAGACCGAGACCGACTCGGCGGGCTTCACTTTCTTGCGGTAGTCGAGGCCGTCACGGCTGTCCGCTATCTGCTCCACCCAATCGCCGAAGCCGCCCATGAACTCGCGGTAGTTGTGGTGGTAGCACGAGGAGAAGTTGAACGCGCCGTCCGACCCGATGGCCCCGACCGGACAGGCCGCGACGCAGAGCTTGCACGAAAGGCAGGGGTTGAAGTCGATCGGCTGGTTTTCCTCCCGCACGACCGCGTCGATCAGCACCGTGCCCAGGAGCACGAAGTTTCCGAAGCGAGGGTGTATCAGGTTGCGATGGATGCCCATCACGCCGAGCCCGGCCGCCTCCGCGACCGGCTTGTGCGAGACCACCCACATGCGCTCAGGCCAGTTGTCCGCCTCCATGGGGAAGGCCATCGGCGGGTTGATGGCGCGCACGCCGCGCCGCTCGAGCGCGGCCACCATGCGGTGCGCCGCCTCGTTCACGCGGTCGCCGTTCTGGTGCGCCTCGACGTTGGCGACGGAACGGGCCGGGTTGCGGATTGGCTCGCGATTCATTCGGCAGACGAAGCTGAGCAGCGTCTTCGTCCGCGGATAAAAACGCAGGATGTGCCCGCGCTCGCCCCCGAGTTCAGGGCGGTCGATGGAGACGACGCCGGCGTCGTCGGCGCCGCACTCGAGCGCGAGGCGCCGGAGTTCGTCCCGGGTGAGGGTAAGATCCGCGGCGGGGGAGGGCTCCGCACTGGGGGAGGAGATGGGTGATGAGTTAATGTGCATATGCACTTATATGGGTTGATCGGGATTTGTGGTAGAAGTTGGCGCTTTTAATTGCGTCCGGCGGAGATGGTTTCGCCCGCGGTGGCGAGGTCGGCGATCAAGGCTGCCCAGCGGGCGTCGCCCAGACTGCGGGTGAGGGAGGTCTGGGCCTCTTTCCAAAGCGGGTAGGCTTTTCGGAGAAGCGCGGCGCCTTCTTCGGTGAGGCTGAGTTCGAGTTGACGGCCCCGGGCGCGCGGGGCGCTCGCGACGTAGTTCGCCTCCTCGAGCGGGCGGAGATTTCGCACCAGCGTGGTGCGGTCCATGCCCAACCACGCGGCCAGATCGGACATCGTCATCGGTCCGGGCGCGAGTCGGGCCAGGATCGGCAACTGCGTGGCGCGCAAACCGCTGCCGGCAAGCGCATGATCGTAATACTGCGTGATCGCACGCGTCGCCCGACGAAGATTGAAGCAGAGACAGTGCTGATATTCTGCGAAAGGCATGGAGTGCATTTCAATGAAAGTGCATATGCACACTTAACCGTCAATCATTTTTTAAAACCTCTATGCCCTCTTCCTGAAGCGCTGCTCCGAGCGCAAGCAAGCGGTCCTTCAGGCTCGCCTCCGGCCACGGTCAAGCTGGACTTGTCGGCTTCCGGAAATACGAGCCTCGAACGCAAAGGCGCAGACGCCGGTGGCGCGGCGCTAAGCCGAGTGGGCTTTGAGGTCACGCAGCCGCATCCTCCCTTCGGGTCGAATTTTTCCCTTCGGTCGGGCTGGACTACACCGGCTTCTCCCTCGACCGGGATGCCGGGACGTCGCTCACGGGCGACGGATTCGGGGTCAATGCGTATGCGCTCGTCACCTGCCGCTACCGTCAGGATCTGAGTGTTTCGTTCGGCCGGGCGGAGGACACGCTGGCGTCGGGTTTCGGCGCGGTGTTGCCCGTTTTGGGCATCGAGTGGAAGCTCACGCCCGACTGGGTCCTGAACGCCGGCTTCCCGCGCACTGAACTCACCAGGCGGTTAACGCCGACCCAGCTTGGTTGACCTCCCACCCGCAGGGTTCAAGCAGAGCCTCGGGGTATTTTGAAGAAAGCGCCTAGGTTTACTATGCGCCCGGCATGTCCGAGGCAGGCCGGATTCCCGTCGCGCAACCACCCATCCTCGTTTTCAACCGCTCATCCATAATCGCAGTGAGAGTTCGGTTCCTCCCGTTACGTTGGGATTCGCATCTAGCGAACCATGAAAAAACTTAACCTCCTCCTCGCGGTCACCGCACCGCTCGTCGCCGCCACCGCCCCGCTCGCACCCGCAGACGCAGACGCCTCCGCGGGCGGCCCTCCGCCCGCCACCGTGAAGGTTGATTTCTCGACCTCGGGTAACACCACTCTGGAAAGCCGCAACCAGCGCAGCGGCGGTGCCGCCGTGAGCCGGCTCGGCGTGGAATTCACCCAGCCGCTGCCGCCTGTGGGAGACGACTACCTCCCGTCGATCGGCATCAGTTACACCGGCTTTTACATCGACCGCGACACCGGCACCGCCCTGCCGGAACGGTTGCAATCGGTGGGCTTGCCCTTGTCGGTTTTCAAAACCTTCAACTCAACCTGGTCCGCCCTCGCCGTGATCGCTCCGAGCGTGAGCAACGCAGGCTCGTCCTTCTCGTCCGACGGATTCGGCGTGAACGCCTTCGGCCTCGCGACCTACACCTTCAACCCTGAATTCAACGTCTCCTTTGGCGTTGCGGCGGACACGCTCTCCACCGGATTCGGCGCGTTCCTTCCAGTCGTCGGCACCGAATGGAAATTTGCCCCCGACTGGACGCTCAACCTCGGCTTTCCGCGCACCGATGTGACGTGGCAAGCGACCAAAGACCTCAGCCTCGCCGCCCGGGTCGGAGTGGACTTCGGCACCTTCTACGTGAAAGACGACCCGCTGCCGGGCGCTCCGGGTAAGCCATCGTTGCGCGACACCACGCTCGATTACACCGCCATCCGCCTAGGCGTCGGCGCAGACTATGTTTTAAGCAAAGCCCTCTCAGTGGGAGTCTCCACCGGCGTGCTCATCAGCCGCACCGCCGACTACGACGACCGAAACTATAAACTGGAATCACGCGATGCCGCCGCCTTCGCCGGAGTCACGGCAACTTATATGTATTAAAACAGTATACCACAAACACGCCCCCGGGCAGGCCAGTCAGTATAAAAACTTAAAACAGTGGAGAATGTTATGAAAACCGACGGCAACCAGGCAGATGCTACGCCTCCGCTTGACCGACTGGAATCAATCGCCCGCGCCCTCGCCGCCGGCCCCAAGATTCTCCTCATGGACGAGCCCTTCGGCGCGCTCGACCCCAGCACCCGTGCCCAGATGCAGGCCCACCTGCTCGAGATCTGGCGCAACGTGGACATCACCATCGTTTTCATCACCCACGACATGGACGAGGCCATCCTCCTCGCCGACCGCATCCTCGTCCTCAAAGCCAAC
>JAIYBI010000027.1 GCA_027488595.1 Opitutaceae bacterium
AAGAAGGAGCTGCCGCGAAAAAACTCTCCACCTTCGGCGCTGCCATCGCCCAGATCGCGATCCTCGATCTCGTTTTCTCCATAGACTCCGTCATCACCGCCGTCGGCCTCACGCCGCATCTCGTGGTGATCTTCGCCGCCGTGATCGTCTCCTTCGGCATCGTGCTGCTCTTCGCCCGCAAGGTCGGCGATTTCATTCACCAACATCCCGCACTCAAGGTGCTCTGCCTCGCCTTCCTGCTCGTGATCGGCGTGACGCTCATCATGGAGGCCTTTCATCACCACATGCCGAAGGGCTACCTTTACGGTCCGATGGGCTTCGCGCTCGTCGTCGAGCTCGCCCAAATGCGCCAGGCTCACAAAATCAAGCAGCGCCTGGCCGCAGCCAATGACGCCGGCGGCAACGCGTCCGCGCACTGATTGCGAAGAACGGAAACACCTCTTAGCTTTCACCGTCTGCGTGGCGGGGAGCGCGAAGCGACCCGTGATCGGAAGCGGGACGGGTCGCTTCGCGCTCCCCGCTACGAATCGGCAACCAGGCCGCCGCAAACCAACCCCGATTTCAGGCTGCGTCCTGCGCTTCGGGCGGGGACGCGACACCGGTTTTCTCAACGCGGCGCTTGATCTGGGGCCGGCGTTTGCCCGCCACCACCGCGGCATCAATGACGACTTCTCCGGCACCTTCGCGCGCCGGCAGGTCATACATGATGTCGAGCATGAGCTGCTCCAGAATGGAGCGGAGCGCACGCGCGCCCGTTTTCAATAGCAGTGCCTTCGCGGCGATTGCGCGGATGGCGTCGGGCGTGAAACGCAATCCCGCGCCGTCCATGGCGAAGAGCTTGGCGTATTGCTTTACGAGGGCGTTTTTGGTGCCCAGCAAAACCTGTTCGAGATCCTCCTGCCGCAGCGGAGAAAGCACCGAGACCATCGGCAAGCGGCCGATGAACTCGGGTATCATGCCGAAGCGCACGAGGTCTTCCGGAGCGAGTGATTTCATCAACACCTCCGCTGCGTCCGCCTCGTTTTGCGTTGAACCCGCGCCCGGCCTGCCGGCGGCCTGCAGATTCGCACCGAAGCCCATGCCACGAGCGCCGATGCGGCGCTGCACGATGGCGTCGAGCCCCACAAAGGCGCCGCCGCAGATGAACAGAATGTTCTGGGTGTTCACCTGCACGAGTTCCTGATTCGGGTGCTTGCGCCCGCCTTGGGGGGGCACGTTGCACACCGTGCCTTCGAGGATTTTCAGGAGCGCCTGCTGCACGCCTTCGCCCGAGACATCCCGGGTGATGGAAACGTTTTCGGTTTTGCGGCCGATCTTATCAATTTCATCAATGTAGATGATGCCGCACTCGGCGCGCCGGATGTCGTAGTTGGCGTTTTGCAGGAGGCGCACGATGACGTTCTCAACGTCCTCTCCGACGTAGCCGGCCTCCGTCAAAGTCGTGGCGTCGGCGATCGCAAAGGGCACTTCGAGGATGCGCGCGAGGGTGCGGGCGAGCAGGGTCTTGCCGGAGCCGGTGGGGCCGGCGAGGAGGATGTTGCTCTTCTCGACTTCGATGTCGTTGAACTCGGGAGCGAGGGTGTTGGCGGCGCGGTCAGGCGAGCCGGAGGCGAAGGTGAGGCGTTTGTAGTGGTTATAGACCGCGACCGAGAGGACTTTCTTCGCGTGGTCCTGGCCGATGACGAAGTCGTCGAGCGTGCGCTTGATCTCGGAGGGTTTCACCAACCTGAAGGTCGGCTTCTGATCAATGGCCGGGGTCGTGGCCTCGCGATCAATGATGGTTTTGCAGACCGTGACGCAGGAGTCGCAGATGTAAACGCCGGGGCCGGCGATGAGTTTTTTCACCTCGGTCTGCGCTTTTCCGCAGAAGGAACAAAGATTTACGCGGGTTGCTTTGGCCATGCGGTTGAGTGTTGAAGATGCTCACGGGACTCCCGCGATAGTCGAGCCGCAAAGCAGCGCCGGTTTGACCAACCGAACACGCGTCGCACAAAAAAGCCCCGGCTTAAACCGGGGCTCAGGAGATTGGCGGGGAAATCGTCCGACGCTCAGGCAATGCCAGCCAGCGACTGGGCGGCCGTAGTGCTGGAAACCACATGGTCAACCAAGCCGTAGTCCTTCGCCTCTTGAGCGCTGAGGAAGTAATCGCGATCGGAATCCTTGGCGATCTGCTCGATCGTCTTTCCGGTGTGCTCGGCGATGACTTGGTTGAGCGTCTGCCGCCAGCGGATAATCTCGCGCGCGGCGATGGCAATGTCCGCGGTCTGGCCGCCGGCTCCGCCACTGGGCTGGTGAATCATCACGCGGCTGTGCGGGAGTGCGAAGCGTTTGCCCTTCGTGCCGGCGGTAAGCAGCACCGTTGCCATGCTGGCGGCCTGGCCGATGCAGTAAGTCACCACATCGCATTGAAGGAAGCGGATGGTGTCGTAGATCGCCATGCCGCCGGTCACCACGCCACCGGGCGAGTTGATGTAGAGATGGATGTCTTTCTTCGGATCCTCCATCTGCAGAAACAAAAACTGCGCGATGATCACGTTGGCGACCTGGTCGTCAATCGGCGTGCCGAGGAAGATGATGCGGTCCTTGAGGAGCCGCGAATAGATGTCCATGGACCGCTCGCCGCGGCCGGTGTTTTCGAGAACGATGGGAACGTAGTAGCTCAAGGGTGGTGGGTGTTGGCGGACGGTGATTAGACGGCTGCGGGTGCAGCTTCGCTTACCGTAGCCTTGGAGACCACCAAATCAAGGGCCTTGTCGAAAACGATGGACTGCTGCACCGCGCGGAGGCGGTCGCGGTCGTTGGTGAGGTCCTTCACGAGTTTCTCGGGGCGGATGCCGCTCTGGGTGGACTCGCGATAGAGGAAGGCATCAATATCGCTGGCGTCCACCTGCAGCTTTTCCTGCTCGGCGATGCGGGCGAGGATCATCTGGGTGCGCACACGGTTCTCGGCGGCGACGCGGGCACCGGCGATGAGCTGGGTCTTGTCCTTCTCAAACTGCTCCTGGGGCACGCCACGGCGCATGTTTTCTTCCATGAAGCGGCGAAGCACGGACTGCGTCTCCTGCTCGACCAGGCTCTCGGGCGCCGGGAAAACGATTTTGGCGAGGAGGGCGTCAACCACCTGACGGCGTTTGCCGGTGCGGTTCTCGTGGTCCTTGCGGGCGACGAGGTTGTTGCGGACCTTGGACTGAAGGCCAGCGAGGTCGTCCACTTGGTTGGACTTGAAGAACTCTTCGTTCAACTCGGGCAGCACACGCTCGCGGATTTCGAGGATCTCGACCGCGTAGCTGGCGGTCTTGCCGGCGAGGGCCGGAGCGCCCGCGAACTCGGCGGGGAACACGATCTCGATGGTTTTCTTGTCGCCGACGCTGAGACCGCCGAGCTGTTTGCCGAGGCCGGGGATGAGGCCGTCGTTCTCGCTCTCAACTTCTTCCCAAGTCTGGGGAACCTTGCCGTAAATTTGTTTCTCGGGGGCGATCTCAAGGATAGCCTGGCCGGCCACGGTGCCTTCGTAGGAAAGCTTTACGTAGTCGCCTTTCGCGGAGGCGCGCTCGGCGACCTTGAAGTCCGCACGCTCGCCACGAAGCGCATCAATGGCGGCGTCCACTTCGGCATCTGCGACAACCTCGGGGACGACGGTAACGGGAATGCCAGCGAGGTCGGGCAGCTCGAAAGTGGGCTGGAGATCCACGGTGATCGTGATCGTCGCGGCCTGATCGGGGACAATGGTGCCTTCCTCGACGCCGGTGACTTGGATGACGTTCAGCTTGGTCTCCTTGAGCGCGTCACGGTAGGCTTTGCCCACGACTTTCTGCTTAAAATCCTCGGTGATGTTCTTGCCGTATTGTTTCAGCACGAGGGCGGCCGGGGCCTTGCCGGGGCGGAAGCCGGGCAGGCGGGCCTGCTTGGAAACCTCGCCGATGACGGCTTGGTATTCGATACCAACCTCTTTGGCGTCAAAGCTGACGACGAGGCTTTTGCGGGTGGGGGAGACGTCTTGGATCTGGATGTTCACGGGCGTAAAAAAGGTGAGGGTTTTGTTGACGGAATTGGTCAAACTACGCGTCGGCGCAAAGACCGGTCAATGCCTGATTCATGCGGATATTTTGCGCGCTTGCCGGAGCGGCGGCGGCCTTCCTTGCTGCGAAGCTCCCGCCATGCCGAGCCTCCGTCAACTTCTCGCCACACACCCGACCTTGCTCGTGGTGGACACCTGCGCGACCCGCTCGGATGCGGCGCTGTGGTTACGCGAGGCTGCCGAACCGACAACAACTCCCCACCCTGCTCTCGCCCCCTCTTTCCACGCCGCCGTCGAAGGCGAAGCCGCCCACGCTTTGCCTCAGGCAGTCGCGCAGGTTCTCGCCGCCGCCCGCCTCCGCACCGCGCAGCTCGACGGCGTCGTGTTCTGCGCCGGCCCCGGGTCCGTGCTCGGCATT
>JAIYBI010000101.1 GCA_027488595.1 Opitutaceae bacterium
CACCGACAAGTTCGGTCTCGGCATCGGTGTCGCCGGCTCCGGCATCTCGAACTGCGGCGTCGCCATCGGTCTCGCCGCCAACATCACCGACCGCGCCTCCATCCGCGTCATGCTCGACCAGGTCGCGCTCGCCTACGGCGGCTTCGATTCCATCTGCGTCACCGCCGGCATCTTCGTGCCGTCGGACACCTCCGGTCACATCCCCGACGACAAGTGGGCGCTGACGTTTAACATCAACGTCACCGGCAGCTACTTCGTCGCCGACGAAGCCTTCAAGACCTGGAAGGCCCAGGGCCTGCGCGGCAACCTCGTGCTCACCACCTCGGCCAACGCCGCCGTGGCGAAGAAGGGTTCGCTCGCCTACGACACCTCCAAGGCCGCCGCCAACCACCTCGTGCGTGAGCTCGCCATGGAGTTGTCCCCGCTGGTGCGCGTCAACGCCGTCGCCCCCGCCACCGTCGTGCAGGGTTCGGCCATGTTCCCGCGCGACCGTGTCATCGGCTCGCTCGCGAAATACGCCATCCCCTACAAGGACGACGAGGCCACCGAGTCGCTCGTGACCAAGCTCGCCCAGTTCTACGCCGACCGCACCCTCACCAAGGCCCCGATCACGCCCGCCGACCAGGCCGAGGCGTATTTCCTCCTCGTCACCCAGCGCCTCAGCAAGACCACCGGCCAGGTCGTCACCGTGGACGGCGGCCTCCACGAGGCCTTCCTGCGTTAATCCTGTAAACGTCCCCTGTTCCCCCGCCCGTCATGTGCGCCAAAAAGAAGTCCTCCGTCACCTACTGTGCAGCCATCGATCTGGGTGCCACCTCCGGCCGAGTCATGCTCGGACGGTGGGATGGCGCCGGTCTTGCGCTCACCGAGGCGCACCGTTTCCCGAATGCCTTCCGCACCATGGGCGGGCATGATTACTGGGACATCGGCGGGCTGTGGGAACAGATCGTCGCCGGCCTGCGTAAGGCGGCCGCGCTCCTGCCCAAGGGCGCGGCGCTTGCGTCGGTCGGCGTCGATACGTGGGGCGTCGATTACGTGCTGGTGGATGACTCCGGCCGCCCGGTGTATCCGACTTTCGCTTACCGCGATAACCGCACCCAGGCCGGCCTCAAGGCCCTCGCCGCCAGTCCCGCCACGCTCGCCCGAATCTACGCGGCGACAGGCATCCCCAACGTTTTCTACAACGCTTCCCTCCAGCTCGCCGAGACGGTTGCGACCCATCCCGGCGTCGCCAAACTCGCTTCGCGCTGCCTCTTCCTGCCGGATTATTTCAACTTTCTGCTCTCCGGCCGCATGGTGAACGAGATCACCATCGCCAGCACCTCGCAGCTTCTGGACGTCGGAAGCACCGGCTGGTCCGCCGCCGCCTTGAAGCACTTCAAGGTGCCCGCGCGCTGGTTTGCCGAACCCGTGC
This sequence comes from Opitutaceae bacterium, assembly GCA_027488595.1. Taxonomy (GTDB): domain Bacteria; phylum Verrucomicrobiota; class Verrucomicrobiia; order Opitutales; family Opitutaceae; genus IMCC26134_A. The sequence goes on from JAIYBI010000101.1 coordinate 1,415, forward strand.
TCGCCGGAGCACGACTTGGTTCCGTCAAGGGCCTCGATTTCATCAAGGACACCGAGGTCGTCGTCGTCCCCGGCCACGATACCGCCTGCGCCTACGATGCGATGCCCGCCTCGCCTGACGGCGGCGATCTCTACATCAGCTCCGGCACCTGGTCGCTCGTCGGTTATGAGAGCGAATCGCCCGTGCGTGGCGCCGAGGCGCTCGCCGCCCGCATCTCCAACGAGCGCATCGGCGACGGTCGTTACCGCCCGCTCACGAACGTCATCGGTCTTTGGCTGCTCGAGGGCATCATGAAGGACTTCGCATCCCGTCCGAAGACCGACGCCGAATGGACCGCCCTCATCACCGCAGCCGAAAAACTCCCCGCGCCGGCCGCGCTGCTCGATGTCGCCGATCCGGCTTTCTCCAACCCGCCCTCGATGAAGGCGGCCATCGACGCGCAAATCAAAAAGCGCCGTCTCGCCGCGCCCAAGGACCTCGTCGCCTACACGCGTCTCATCTGCGCTTCGCTTGGTCGCGGTCACGCCGACGCCAAGGCCGCCTTCGAACGCCTCGGCGGACGGAAGTTCAGCCGCATCCTCATGGTCGGCGGCGGCTCCAAAAACCGTCTCCTCTGCCAGGCCACCGCCGATGCTGCCGGCATCCCCGTCGTCGCCTTCGCCCTCGAGGGCACCGCCGTGGGCAACATCGCCCGCCAGCTCATCGCCCTCGGCGCGGTCAAGGACCTCACCACCTTCCGCGCCTTGCTTGCGCCGACGCTCAAGCCGGTTACCTATAAACCGCACGCCTAAGTCGCGCCGTCGCCGCTCCGCTCCGCCACCCGGTCGCCTATCCCCACTCCCTTCGATGTCCGAATTCCCTCCCGCCTCCCGTCCCGCTGGCAAACGCGTGCAGCTCATGGCCACCTGCCTTTGCGACGCCTTCTACGACGACGTCGCCCAAGCCACCGTCGAGATCCTCGAACACCTCGGCGTCGCCGTCGAGTTCCCCGCCGGCCAGACGTGCTGCGGCCAACCCGCTTTCAACGGCGGCGACTGGCCCGCCTCCCGTCGCGTCGTGCGCCACACCGTCGAGGTGTTCGCCGGCGAACTTCCCGTCATCGTCCCCAGCGGCTCCTGCGCCGCCATGATGTTCCACGGCGCCCCGTTGGAGTTTGAGAAAGAGCCCGACGCCGCCGCCATCACCGCCCTCGGCAACCGCACTTGGGAACTCTGCGATTACATCGTCAACGGCCTCGGCATCACCAAATGGCCGGGCAAACTCGACGCCCGCATCGCCCTCCACCGCTCCTGTCACTCGCGCGGCACCAAGAGCGGCGACTCCGCCGCCCAGCTCCTCGCCTCCATCCCCGGCGTCACCATCCTGCCCTTCGGCGAGGGCGAACAATGCTGCGGCTTCGGCGGCACATTTTGCGTCAGCTTCCCGAACATTTCCAAGGGCATGGGCGAGCTGAAACTCGACCACATCCGCGCCGCCAAACCCGACCTCGTCGCCTCGCTCGACATGAGTTGTCTCATGCACTTCGGCGGCCTCGCCGAAAAAGACGGCCAGCCCATCGTCGCCCGCCACGTCGCCCAGCTCCTGCGCGATTCCCTCAAAGCCATTTAAGCCCGCAGCGCCCAGTCCAAACGTCGTCCTTCCCAAACCCGCCGCCGGCGCAAAGCGCCGTCCTCCGAAGCCTCCGGCGAAGGAGGACCCCTCCCCTCAACTCTCCACTTCCATGGCCACCCAGCAGATCGATCAATTCGCCGCCCGGCTCCGGCCCGACACCAAGGCCTCCGTTTACGATGGCTCCAAAAAGGGCCACGAGAAGCGCACCGCCGTTCTCTTCGATCACTTCCCCGACGCCAACCACCTCCGCGAGCTCGCCGGCAACATCAAGCAGCACGTCGTCGAGAACCTCGACACCCTCCTGCCCGCCGCCGCCGCCGCCCTCGAGCGCAATGGCGTAAAGGTCCACTGGGCCTCCACCGCCGAGGAGGCCAACGCCGCCGTGCTCGCCATCCTCCGCGCCCGCGGCGCCACCAAGATGGTCAAGGCCAAGACCATGGTCTCCGAGGAAACCCTGCTCGGCGAATACCTTGAAAAAAACGGCGTCGAGTGCGTCGAGACCGACCTCGGCGAGTTCATCGTCCAGATCGATGGCGACCACCCTTCGCACATCGTCAAACCCATCATCCACAAAAACCGCCGCGAGATCGCCACGTCCTTCGAGAAGCACGGTCTCGGCGCTTACAACGACGACCCGCAGACCATCACCCGCCGCGCCCGCGTTCACCTCCGCAAAAAGTATCTCGAAGCCGACGCCGCCCTCACCGGTGCCAACTTCATCACCTCTGACACCGGCCGTCTCGTGCTCGTCACCAACGAGGGCAACTCCCGCTTCTGCCTCGCCGCCACCAAGTGCCACATCGCCATGGTCGGCATCGAGAAACTGCTCCCCCGCGAGCGCGACCTCGGTCTCTTCCTCAATCTCCTCGCCCGCTCCGGCACCGGCCAGCAGCTCACGGTTTACACCGAGTTTATCTCCGGCCCCAAGGGCCCCGCCCAGCCCGACGGCCCCGAGGAAATGCACGTCGTCTTCGTGGACAACGGCCGCACCAACGCCCTCGCCAGCGAGTGCCGCGAGATCCTGCGCTGCATCCGCTGCGGCGCCTGCTTGAACGTCTGCCCCGTTTACCGCCAGGCCTCCGGCCACGCCTACCGCAGCGTTTACCCCGGCCCCGTCGGCGCCGTGCTCTCGCCGCTGCTCGCCGGCGACCGCTTCCCCGAACTCGCCGACCTGCCCAAAGCCTCCTCGCTCTGCGGCGCGTGCAACGAGGTCTGCCCGGTCGACATCCCGATCCCCGATCTGCTGCTGCGCCTGCGCGACAAGGCGAAGCGGGAAAAAGTTCCCTCCGCCGGAGCCATCCCGATGACTCCATTCGGCGTGCTCGCCACCAGCCCCTCGCTCTGGCGCACCGCCATGACGATGAGCAAGGCCATGAACCACCTGCCCATCGAGGTCGCCCCGGTGAACCCCCTCCAGGCCTGGCTCGGCCAGCGCACCCTCCCCGACTGGCACGGCGGCGACTTCCGCAAGTGGCTCAAGAACCGTTCCGCGAAGGGTTGATGATCCTCTCTTCGTTTCGAATTTAGAATTTAGTGCTTAGAATTTTCTACTACCGTGTCCCGCGACTCCATCTTCTCCAAGCTCCGCTCCACCACCTCGGCGTTGAAAACACGCGCCGCGTATCCGGAGTATGACATCTCGGTCGTTCACTCCGCCCCGCGACTCGAGGGCAGCGACCTTTGGGAAATCTTTTCCCGGAATTTCAAGGCCGTCAGCGGCAAGGCGATGGCCG
>JAIYBI010000473.1 GCA_027488595.1 Opitutaceae bacterium
GATGCGGGCGATGAGGGGCTCAATGAGCGGGCGGTCGCCGGCGAGGAGCTGGTGGCCGGCGAAGCGGTCGAGCTCGGCGCGGGTCTCGGGGCGGAGGGTGCGCGGGTCCTGACGCAGCCAGCGCGGCACCATCATCAGGTAATACTCGGGCGAGAGCATGGCGGCGGGGCCGGCGCGGAGGTGGGAGAAGGAGCCGTTTTCGTTGAGGTCGAAATCGTAAACGACCGGGTCCATCGCGAAGGGCAGGGCGTGCTCGAGGGCGCGTTTGGTGCGGCGCATGAGCGCGAGGATTTTCGGCACGGCGGCGGCGCGGTGGGCGGGGTCGATCCAGAAACCCATACCGCCGCCGGACATGCCGCCGAGCATGACGAAGCCGCGGAAGGCGTCGCCCAGTTCGGCGCGGGCCTCGGCGACGAGGCGCTCGGTGTAGGCGTTGGACGCCCAGGGGATGATGGCCTGGAGCGGGCCGTAAAAGTTGCGTGTAGTGAGCTCGGCTACGTTGCCCACGTCGCCGGCCTGGAGGGCGGCGACGAGATCCCGCAGGATGGTTTGCGCCTCGGTGCGGGCGGCGGCTTCGCGGGGGAGGCCGAGGAGGTATTTCTCGGTCACCATTTCGAGGATGGGGCCGACGTTCTGGGACATGCCGCCGTGGACGAGCACGAGGCTGTCGCGCAGGGCCTGGCGGGTGGTGGGCGAGATGAGATCTGAGCCGAGGAGCTGGTGGCGGGGGAGGAGGCGGCCGCGCGAGACGCCGTGTTCGCTGTCGCCGGGGAGAGCGGCCTCGCCGCGGATGAATTTTATCCCGGGCCAGACGCCGCCGGAGTCCTGCCAGCCGCCGCCGGAGCCGCCGAGCCACTCGCCGAGGATGGCGCGGCTGGCGATGGTGCGGCGCTCGTCCTCGTCGAGACCGCCGGTGAGGCGCGCGGTCTGGCCGGTGGCGCGCATGAGCAGCGAGATGAGGCAGCCGAGGAGGTTGGTGGAGACGGCGAGGCGCGAGCCCTTGGGGATGTCGCGGACCTGGGAAACGAGTTCGAGGCCGCGTCCGGGGCCGGCGAGGGTGGCGAGCAGGTCGGAGAGGGCGTGGCCGGAGCCTTCGAGGCCGGACGGGATCAGGCCGGAGGCGATGACGGCGGCTTTGAGCAGTCCGAGGTAGTCTTTGGCGAAATCGAAGACATCGGCGAGGTCGGTGAGGTCGGCGGAGACGCCGAGGTCCACGGAGACGAGGCGGAGCACGGGCTCGTCAATGACGCGAAGGAAGGCGCAGACGGGCGGGCGGGTGTCGGTGTCGCGGCCGTGGACGCCGAGGTTCACGGAGAGGTTGAGGACCTGCGCGCCCTCGGGGTAGTCCATGCCGAGGAAAAAGATGTCGCTCCAGGCAGCGTGCGAAAGGTCGAGGCGCACGGCGGTCTCCTCGGCGAGCACGGGGTAGGGCGCGTCGGGCGTGGCGGCGTCGCGGGCGAGGAGTTCGCGGCGGAGGCGGAGCGGGTAGTCAACCGGGTGGCCCATGCGGAACATCCACTGGTTGCCGCGCACCTTGCGGACGGTTTTCTGGACCTGGGCGGCGAGGGTTTTGAAGGCGAGGCCGTGGTAGGCGGCGGCGAAGGCGCTGCTCAGGGCGTCGCTGGAACCGTGGACGCGGCGGTGTTCGTGATAGACGGCGAGGGCCTCCTCGAAACGGCGGGCGAGGGCGAGCTTGTGGCCGGCGTAGGGGACGAGGCCGCCGCCGTCGGCGGAGAAGTGGGGCGGCAGGTAGTAGCGGTGGACGGCGGTGAGGAAAAAGATCGCGCGGACGCCGTGGTAAAAATTGGGAGTCGCGCGGCGGAAGTCCTCGAGTTGGGCGCAGAACGTTTCGAGTTCGGCCTGGGTGGCGGCGCGGCAGATGGAGTCGAAGGTATGGCCCGCGACGGGGCGGCCTTCGACGAGGGCGAGCAAGGTGGCGTCCATGGGGCGGGGGAGGGCGGCTTACTTGCGCAGGGTGGAGTCGAGGGCGAGTTCCTCGGCGAGGACGGCGAGGATGGCTTCGCGGGCGGGGCCGTGGAGGCCGAGGGCGAGCTGGGCGCGGAAGACGCCGAGGCGGGCCTCGAGATCGGCGCGGCGGCCGGAGAGGCGGGCGGCGAGGTATTTTTCGCGGGTGGCCAGAGTGGCGAGGGCGGGGGAGAGGCCGAGGCGCTCGGAAGGCGCGGCGGCGCGGGCGGTCTCAAGCAGCGTGAACACGGTGGGCGTGAGCACGTGCATGCCGAAGAAGCACAGGTAGTGGCCGAGGCGGAGGCCGGGGACGACGCAGGTTTGCTCGGCGACGGTGGGCGTGGGTTTTTCGATTACGCTTTCGATTTGGTAGAGGTCGCTGCGGCCGGTGACGAGCGAGCCCGAGATGGTGCCGTAGTGGCAGAGCTGGCTCTCGGGCGTGGGTTGCACGGCGGAGAGCGCGCAGCCCTCGGCGCGGGCGAGGTCGAGGAGTTGGCGCGTGCAACTGGACTGGCCGCCGCCGACGTAGAGGTGGTCGCTGACCTGGAGGAGAAACGGATGCGCGCCGACGAACTCGCGGCCGCAGAGAACCGCGTGGCCGTAGCCGAGCGGGGCGGGTTGCTCGACGAGGGTAACGCGCTGTCCGTAGGGCGCGAGCACGGTCTCGTAGGCGGGGCGGTCTGCGGGACGTATGATGACGCCGACGCGCTCGATGCCGGCGTCGAGCATCTCGTCAATTTGGATGACGATGACGGGCTTCCAGTCGCCGCGATGGTCGGAGAGGTTTTGGAGGGGCAGACGGCGTTCGTCGGCGCCGGCGGCGGTGATGAGGGCGTGTTTAACGGGGATGCTCATGGGGTGGGGCGGCACGGAGCCGCGTATGAAGGGGGAAGGTTACCGGTTAAGCTGAACGGATGGATGTCAGAGGGAAAGGCGGGAGTCAGGCGTTGAGCACGAAGCCGAGATGGCGGGCGAGGCGTTGCTCGCGCAGGCCGTAGAAGGCGGCGTAGGCGGGGATGCGGGCGGAGAGGGCGGGGCGGCGGCGGGCAAGTTCGGCGGAGTCGGGTGCGTGTTCAAGCACGGCGGCGATCATGAGGTTTTTGGACGTGTGCTCGGGTGAGATGAACTCGAAGACCTTGGCGCGGTAGCCGGCGTATTCGAGGAGTTGGGCGCGAAGGGCGTCGGTGATTATCTCGGCTTCGCGTTCGTGAAGGATGCCGTGGCGGAGGGCGTCGTGCAGCACGGGCGGCGCGGTAAGCTGGGCTCGAACCTCGCGGTGGCAGCACGGGGAGACGACGAGCAGGCGCGCACCGGCGGCGATGCCGGCGGCGAGGGCGTCGTCGGTGGCGGTGTCGCAGGCGTGGAGAGCGATCAGCGCGTCGAGCGGCGCGGGGGTGGACCCGGTCGCGGCATCGTCGTTGCGCGACGGTGCGGGGATGTCGCCGGCGATAAAGCGGAGGCGGGGGGCGAAGCCGTGGGCTGCGGCGAGGCGGTTGCATTCGGCGACGAGTTCGGGGCGGCGCTCGAGGCCGGTGATCTCGGCTTTCTCGCCGAGCAGGGCGGCGGTGGCGAAGGTGAGGTAGCCCTTGCCGCAGCCCATGTCGGCGATGCGGATCCGGTCCGGAGCGGCGGCGTCGAATGGAGGATACGAAGAGTCGTCGGCTGCGTCGGCGGGACTAAGACCGGCCTCGACGAGCAGATGGGTGAGCAGCTCGGCGAATTTCTGGATTTGGCGAAACTTGCCTGCCATGCCCTCGCGCGGCTGGCCGTGGGGGTTGGTGACACCGAGGGCGTGCAGCCACGGGGCGTTGGCGGCGATGGGGTGGACCTTCGCGTGGTCGTTGCCCTCGGGAGGAGGCGGGGGGGCGGCTGTGGCGGCGCGGGAGATGAGTTTCAAGCGGCCATCGGGCAGGGTTTGCAGTTGGTGACTTTGAAGCGGCGTGAAGAGATGGGCGTCGCCGAAGGTGGTGCCGAGCAGCGCCTCGAGCTCCGCCAGGGCCTCGGCGGGAGGATGGTTTTTGGTGATGTCGTTGGTCGCGTGGCGCCAGAGTAAGGCAAATTGCGGGCCGGCCTTGAGCGTGACGGGGCGGACGTAGAGATTGCGCAAGGAGGCCGGCGCGGCGGGTGGGAGAGGTTTACCCAACGTGAGCTTTACCAAGGTGCCGGCGGTGATGGCGGCGCGGAGTTGCGCGAGAAAACGGGAGCGCGCATCGGAAGCAGGAGCGGGAGCAGACATAGGAAGTAGTTAAACTACGGGGGAGGGGAGGGGCCACGCATTTCTCGGACTCGCACGGAGCTCGCGCGAAATCGTTCGTCGTGGGTGGCACTACGCCATGCAACGCGCTTGCGAAGCGCGCGCGGCTCCGCACCGTGGGGCGCATGACCGCCAAGGCTGCATCACCCGGCGCGAGCGCCCGCTCGTTTGTCCTGATAGACGATACTGCGACGCTCCGCGAATTGCTGAAAGATGCGCTATTGCGCCGTTTTGCGCCCTGCGAAGTGCGCGATTTCGTGGATGGCAAGGACGGGCTGAAATCGTGCATCGAGCGCGCCCCGGATCTGTTGATCGTGGACCTCTATCTTCGCGACACGGACGGCCGTGAAGTCATTCGCGAACTACGCCGCCAGGGGCTTCAGTTAAAAATCATCGTGCTCACGGCGCATCCCGATGCGAGCCTGCCGGCGGAGTTGGTCGGCTTGGGGGTGGCGGGGTTCGTGGACAAGAACTCTCCCATCGAGCAGATCGAGCGCGCGGCACCGGGGCTGGTGGTCATTGACGAGGC
>JAIYBI010000002.1 GCA_027488595.1 Opitutaceae bacterium
CCCCTAGCCCGCCAGCGCCTACGGCAGCCAGGGGAAACGGCGGGCGTCCGGCTTGCGCTTCTCCTGCTGCGCACCGTGAAACTCTTTCGCCTCGGGCGACATGTAGTAGAGCAGCGTAGCGTTGCCCGCCAGCTCTTGGATGCCCGCCATGCCGTCGAGCTCGGCATTGAAGGCGCTCTTCAGCGCACGGATCGCCAGCGGCGAGTGGCCGAGGATTTCTTTCGCCCACTTCACGCCTTCCGCCTCCAGTTCCGCCACCGGCACCACCGTGTTGACCAGCCCCATGTCGAGCGCCTGCTGCGCGTTGTATTGACGGCACAAATACCAGATCTCCCGCGCCTTGCGCTGGCCGACGAGACGCGCAAGATAGCTCGACCCAAACCCGGCGTCGAAGCTGCCCATTCGCGGCCCCACCTGGCCGAAGATTCCGTTATCCGCCGAGATGGTCAGGTCACACACCACATGCAGCACGTGCCCGCCGCCGATGGCATACCCCGCGACCAGCGCGATGACGACTTTGGGCATCGAGCGGATGAGTTTTTGCAGGTCGAGCACGTTGAGCCGCGGCACCCCGTCCGTGCCGACGTAGCCAGCCGGACCGCGCACGCCTTGGTCGCCACCCGCGCAAAAGGCATATTTGCCGTCCGTGTGCGGTCCCGCGCCGGTCAGCAGCACCACGCCGATCGAGGGATCCTCCCGCGCATCAAGGAACGCTTCATACATCTGCGACACCGTGTCCGGCGTGAAGGCGTTGCGCTTGTGGGGCCGGTTAATCGTCACTTTGGCAATGCCGTCCGCCTTGTGATAGAGGATGTCCGAGTAGGTTTTTACACTTTTCCAAACGAGGGCGCTCATGGGTGGTAAAGGAAGCTGCGCTTCGCCCGTCCGGCGTCAACGCCCGGCGCACCCGCAAAAAACCATTCGACTCTCCGTGTCCTCACTGCGACCGTGCCCCTTCTTTTTCACTGAATGAGCACCGCCGCAGCGTCGCCCTTACTCTCCACTCGCGCCAAAGTCGGCTTAAGCCTGGGGGCACTTGGCGTCGTCTTCGGCGACATCGGCACCAGTCCGCTCTACACCATGCGGGAGTGTCTGCACCATCTGGAGAATGTTCAGATGGACCGCGCCGAGGGTGTAATCGGCATCTTGTCGCTCATGTTTTGGGCGGTCATCTTTTCGGTTAACTTCAAATACATCGCCTTTGTCACGAAGGCGGACAACCGCGGCGAGGGCGGCATCTTCGCCCTGCTCGCGCTCTCCTCCACCCATAGTAACCCGGATGCCGAGGCAAAACCCGCCGCAAAACGCCGGGGCGTCGGCTTCGCAACCATTCTGGTCCTTTTCGGTGCCGCTCTGCTCTACGGCGATGGCGTCATCACTCCGGCGATCTCCGTGCTCAGCGCCGCCGAAGGGCTCAAGGAAATCAACCCGGTTTTTTCCCGCTTTGTGGTGCCGATCGCGGTCACGATTCTGGCCGTCCTCTTCTACATTCAAAAACACGGCACCCGCGCGATGGGGCGGATTTTCGGCCCGGTGATGCTGGTGTGGTTCGTCACCCTCGGGCTTCTGGGACTGCTCCATATCGGCGATGCTCCGGAGGTTTTCCGGGCGCTTAACCCGCTCCCCGGCATCAATCTGCTGCTCAATCACCCGGCCCACGCCGCCGCCGTGCTGGGTAGCGTCGTGCTCACCATCACCGGAGCCGAGGCACTCTACGCCGACATGGGGCACTTCGGTCGCTCCTCCATCGTCCGTGCGTGGCACCTGATTGTCTGCCCCGGACTGATGCTTAACTACTTCGGCCAGGGAGCCTACGCCATCAGCCACCCCGAGTCCTCGACCAATATCTTCTTCGCTCTTGCTCCCGAGGGGGCGCTGCGCCTCGGCCTTGTCGTCCTTTCCATTCTCGCCGCCATCATCGCGAGTCAGGCCCTCATCACCGGCACGTTCTCGCTTACCCGGCAGCCCATTCAGCTCGGCTACTTCCCGCGCCTGAAGATTCTTCACACCAACGCCGATCAAGAGGGGCAAATCTACCTTCCACTGATCAACTTTTTGCTCGCCGTCGGTGCCATCGCCGTGGTCATCCATTTCGGCTCCTCCTCCGCGCTCGCCGCCGCCTACGGCATCGCCGTCACCGGCACGATGGCCGTCACCAGTTTCGCCTTGTTCAATGTCATGCGGAGCCGCTGGCGCTGGCAGTGGTGGCAGGCGGGCGCACTCTGCGGAGTCTTCATGGTCTTCGACTTGATTTTCTTCGGCGCCAATCTCCATAAATTCTACGACGGCGGCTGGCTCCCCATCGTGATCGCCCTCGCACTCGTCGCGATCATGCACGCTTGGAAAAGCGGTAGGAACGAAATTCAGGAAAAGGTCTACGGAGCCGCCATCGCCGAGCTTGAGCTCTCCAGCATCGCCAAGAGCAAAAACATCGTCCGCGTGCCCGGCAGCGCGGTCTTCATGGTCGCCACCCCCAAGGGCACGCCGCTCGCCTTGCTGCACCACTTAAAGGCCAACAAGTGCCTGCAAAAGACCACGGTTCTTCTCACCATCCTCACCGAGGAGGTGCCCTCGGTGCCCGACGAGGACCGTCTCGCCCTCGAACACATGGGCGAGGGGGTGTGGCGCGCCGTCGGACGCTACGGCTACATGGAGTCGCCGGACGTGGCCCGCCTGCTCGAGCGCATCCGCTGCCAGGGCGTGGCCCTCAACCTTGGCTCAACCACGTTCTACTTTAACCGCGAGATGATCATCACCGGCGGTAACGCCCGCATGTTCGAGTGGCAAAAGAGACTCTATGCCTTCCTCAGTCGCAACGCTTCGCCGGTAAAAGATTACTACCACCTCATGCCGACCCAGATCATCGAAATCGGCCTGCCCGTGCAGTTGTAAGCCACAATCACCGGGTAAATCGCGCCTTGGCTTAACCAAGCGCATCACCCGCCGCCTGCGCCGCCGCCGCGAACAAGCGCTGACGCGTCGCCGCGTCTTTCACGCGATCCGTTCGCACTTCGATGACACGAAGCCCGGGCGACCCCACATAAACACCCAGCAACTCACGCAACTCCTCCGGTGTTGCCGCCACCCGATGCGGCACATCGTAGGCCGCGCACAGTTTCGCGAAATCCACCCTCTGCGGCGTCGCCCAATACTCCTCAAAATCCGGATTCGCCTTCGCCACCGGCAGGTGCCCGAAGATACCGCCGCCCTGATTGTTGATCACCACCACCGTCAGCGAACCGCGCAGTTTGGCCGCGACCAGAAACCCGTTCGTGTCGTGCAACAGCGCCAGGTCACCGGTCAGAAGCACGACCGGCTCATTCGGGTTCGCTTGAGCCACGCCGAGCGCGGTCGAGAGCGTGCCATCAATCCCGTTCGCCCCGCGATTGGCCAGTATGCGCGGACCTTCCGGCCGCACCGGCACAAAATACTCGATGTCCCGCACCGGCATACTGCTCGCGACGACCAACGTGTGCCCGGCCGAGAGCGCACCCTCCAACGCCTGTGTGAATCCACCTTCGAAGCCCTGCTCCGTTTGCGCAGTTGATAA
>JAIYBI010000203.1 GCA_027488595.1 Opitutaceae bacterium
AGGGTCAGCGCGCCTCCGTCGGTTAATTTCGCACCCGACTCCACCGTGAGTGAAGCGGGGCCCATCGAGCACAACCCGGAGCCGATCGCCAAGGTTCCGCCGGAGACCAAGGTCGCACCCGTGTAGCCAAGCGAGCCGGAGAGATTAAGCGTGCCCGCACCTTTCTTTTCGAGCGAGAGATTGTTCTCGTTGACGCCCGCCCCGCCCAGGGCGCCCGCATAACTGGAAATGGCCAGCGCGGGAGTGTTGACCACCAGGCTGGACGAAGTCGCCGCGCCACCGACCACCGCCAGGGTGTAGGCAGAGTTGCTGCCGGCATAGGAATCGAGGCCCGCGACTTCGTGGCTGTAACCGTTCAGCGTGAGCTTGCTCATGCGGAGCGCGGCGGTGGCCGTAGCGGTGGCCGTGTTGAGCACGAGTCGCGCGGCCGTGGGCAGGCGGTTGTTCGCGCCAGCGAGGCGGAAGTCGCCCAAGCCCAAGACCACGCGGTCGGGCGCCAAGCCCGGATAACTCACGCTGGCGCCGAAAGTCGTGGCTCCCCACACCCCCGCAGAGTCGTCGAGCCCCGTGGTGTTCAGGCTGGTGCCGCCGGGCAGCGTGGCGTCGCTGGCCTGCGATTGCAAATAGCCGAGATAAAGACTTCGGTCCGTCGCCGCAATTGAGGTGATCGTGCCGTTGAGCGTGAAGCCGATGCCGTTGGCGGATGATGCCGCGCCAAGCGCCACGGGCCCGTTCAGGGTGAGTCCGCCCGTGAGCGTGACGGTCGAGTTGTTGGCCGTGCCGATGCGCAGGGCGGGCAGGCCCGGCTGCCCGAGGCCGGCAAGGGTGAAGGGCTCGGGCACGGTGATCGCGCCGCCCGGCCACTCGCGAAAGTTGAGCACCGAGCCCGCCTCGATGCTCGTGCCATTGCCCGTGGTTCCGAAAGCAGTCAAAGAAACCGCCATGTCCCAGCGAAGGGAATTTCTCGCGGTGATGGCGCCCGAGTAACTCGACGCCAGGTTCATGATCAAGGAGCCCGGCCCGCCCGGGTTTCCGTTGCCGATCAGTTCGAGTGGTGCGGAACCCGTGGGCGTGACGCGGAGCTCGAAGGTGCCGCCCGCGCCGAGTTGGATGGCTGCGCTGCGACCGCCGGCCGTGGCAAAGGCGAGCGAGCCGCCGGTGCCGCCGGTGACCACGATGTAGTTGCCGGTGAGGTTTTGCAGGAAGCCGATTGCGCGTGCGCCATCGAGATTCGCGGTGGTCGCGCCCGTGTAGGTGTTTCGCAGGCCGACCCAGGCGTCGGCCGCAAGGGTGGGCACGGAGCCGCCGTTCCAGTTGGCGGCGGTGGACCAAGAGCCGGTCGCCACGGCGCTCGTCCAAACGAGTTGAGGCGCGCCAGTTGGAAGCATGAAGCCCGAGCCGCCGTTCAGCCATAGCGTCTGCAACTGGGTGTAGCGCTGCGAGGCATCGGAGCGCGTGACCAGCCCGTAGGTGGAAACGAAACCGGAGGTGGTCGCGAGGCGGCGCGTCCAAGTCGGCGTCGAACCGGCGGCGGCGAGCAATTCACCCAATTTACCAGAGCCGTCGAAAAACTCGATTTTCGTCCAAGCCGGGCTCGTCTGGCCGGAGAGATCAAGGCCATAAACAAGGTCGAGCGGAGAGGCCGAAGGCGTGGTCGTGGTGGTGCTCGCCGTCACGGTCGCGAGTTTATTATAAGAGCCAAAGGCCTGGGCGCGGCCCGCGGTAGCCATGCTCGGCACCCAACCGAAGGACAGGCGTTGGTTGCCGCTGTAGCTCGCCTGCGACTGCACCTGCAAGAGGCTGGTGGACTGGGTTGACTGGTCGATGAGCCAGCCCACGGATTGATCCAAATCGGTCAACGTCGGCTGACCCGACGACGGCGACTGGTTGGCGGGGTAGCGGAGCGTGATCGCCTCCGTGAGGAAGGGAAAAATCCAGTTATAGGCCCGCCCTTTTTCATGCACCGCACCCTCCTCGATGAGCACGGCCCAAGGCGCTCCTTGGGCCCGATTGTTGGTAAAGACATTCGTGAGGTTGGCGATGCGTCCCGCATCATCGAGAGAGCCGGCTACGAGCAGCGCGGGCGTCTTGAGTGCGTTGGGCGAAGCGGCCCGACCGCCGACCCCGGTCTGGTCGAGCCGACCGGTGTCGGAACCGCCGTTGAGGTAGCTGTAACCGCCCTTGTTGACACCCATCGCAATGGTGCGGGTCGGGAAATGGTAGTTGAGCGAATAGGCCTGGCCGCCGCCTTGGGAAAAGCCAAAGGCCACCCAAGGGACGTTGACCAGCTCGGGGCGGTTCGCGCGCGTCGCGAAGTCGCTGAGCGCGGCGAGAAACCGGGTGCGCTCGTAGCTTTGATAGAGATTATCCCAGCGGCCAAATCCCATAACGCCGAAGGAGTGAGCGCGGGCAAAGGCCACAAGTTCGGCATTCGTGGCGCTGCCGGTCTCGTCGGCGCCGCTGCCGTTACCGACGATGATCAAGCCGCGAACCTGGGCGTAGTCGTCGGGCAGGTTGATGCGAGTCACCCAACTGTTCAGCGGGTTGGCGGTGCTGGCGGGGTCGTTATAGTCCAAAACGACCGAGAAGGCCGCCTCGGGCGCGAAGAGGCCGCACGCCGCCAA